>CAXTCN010000032.1:0-44997 GCA_964242575.1 uncultured Acetobacteraceae bacterium
ACGCCACTTCGGCCCGGATCGCATCGTAAAGCCCGAACAGCTTCGGCGGCACGTGGCATCGCTGCGGGCGCGCCGACGTTTCGCCCGTGTCCCGCCGCCGGCTGAGCGCCTTCGACACGCAGGACACGCTGACGCACAGCGCGTCGGCGATCTCGCCGACGGCGTCCCCGGCATCGCACAATGCAAACACCCGCTCGCGCAGGTCCTGAGAATACGCCTTGCCACGCCGCCACTGCATCCCGATCCTCCGGCCAAAGCCAACCGGAGATCTTCGAATCGCAACTCGACACCAAACGCAAGCGCTTGTTCGATTCTAGTCAGGCTGAGGACGCTCTAATAACTCCGGATGCGTTCCCCTACACCCGCTTCGGCCCCGGCCCCGGCCATGTGGCGCAGGTGTCGTCCGCCGTGCTGGGCCAGAGGAGGTGACGGCGGCGGTCAGGGTGGCCGAGCCGGTTTACAAGGTCCTGGTCACCCTGGACGCCAGGGCGATGCGGGCGTACGGCAAGGTAATCCCGCTGCAATCTGGCATGGCGCTCACCGCCGATATCCTGCTCGAAAGCCGCTCGTTCCTCGACCTGCTGATGGACCCGCTGCTGGCCGCCCGCGGCCGGGTGCTGGGCGAGTAGGCGCGGCCATGTCCTCCACCGCCATGCCCTCCCGCGAGCCGTTCCTCAACTTCGGCGCCCAGCGCCTCGGCTTGGTGCGCCAGACCGAGGCGGCCGAGTGCGGCCTCGCGTGCCTCGCCATGGTCGCGGGCTGGCACGGGTTGGACACCGACCTCACCACGCTGCGGCGCCGGTTCCCGATCTCGATCAAGGGCGCGACGCTCGAGGACCTGGTCAGCATCGCCGGCAACCTCGACCTCACGACCCGCGCCTTGCGCTGCGACCTCGACGACCTCCGGCGCCTCCGCCTGCCGTGCATCCTGCACTGGGAGTTCAAGCACTTCGTCGTGCTGCGCCGGGTCACGCGCGACGGCGTGGTGCTGCACGGCCCGGCGGTCGGCGAGCGGCGCGTCCCCACCAAGGAGCTGTCCCGCAGCTTCACCGGGGTCGCGCTGGAGCTGTCGCCGGGCGCCGGCTTCCAGCGGCGGCGCGAGCGCCAGACCATCGACGTGTTCAACCTGATCCGCTTCACGCCGGACGTGTGGAAGGCGCTGGCCCAGGGATTTTTGCTGTCCATCCTGCTGGAGCCGTTTGTCGTGCTCGGCCCGTTCTACCTGCAGCTCGTGGTGGACGAGGCCATTTTGAAGGCCGACCGCGACCTGCTGGTGGGCTTGGCCGTGGCATTCGGGCTGCTGCACTGCTTCAACGCCGCCGCCGGGCTGTTCCGCAGCTTCGTGTTCCAGTACCTCGGCAACACCCTGTCGTTCGGCATGGAAGCCCGGCTGTTCCACCACCTGATCCGGCTGCCGCTCGGCTACTTCCAGAAGCGCAACATGGGCGACCTGCTGCAACGCTTCCACGCGCTGGAGCCGGTAAAGCAGATGATCGTGGGCGGCGGCATCTCGACCGTGCTGGACGGCACGCTCGCGGTGTTCACGCTGCTGCTGATGCTCCGCTACAGCGTGGCGCTGTCCGCCATCGTGGTCGCCACGTTCCTGTTCTATGCCGTGTTGCGCGCCGCCACCCGGCAGGTCGCCAAACGGCTGTCCGCCGACGCGATCGTGGCGGACGCCCGGGAACAGACGCGGTTCCTCGAGACGCTGCGGGCCATCCAGACCATCAAGGTGTGCAGCGGCGAGGCGAACCGCGAGGGCGTGTGGCAGAACCTGTACGCCGCCAAGCTCAACACGGCCATACGCACCGCCAACGTGCAGATTTTCTTCCAGTCCGCCGCCGCTTTCCTCAACCGCGGCACCGATGTCGCGGTGGTTTACCTCGCCGCCAGCAGCGCCATCGACGGGGCGTTGACGGTCGGCATGATCACCGCGTTCATGGCCTACAAGGGCCAGTTCCTCGGGCGCATCACGTCCTTGCTGGACCAGTTGATCGAGTTCTGGCTGCTGGACGTGCAGTTGGCCCGGGTCAGCGACATCGCGCTGGCCGAGCGCGAGCGGCACCTGCAATCGCACTCCAACCACGGCTACGCGGTGCAGGGCCACATCGAGCTGCGCGACGTGAGCTTCCGCTACTCGCCGCGCGAGCGGGACATCGTGAAGGAGCTGAGCTTAGAGATCACGCCCGGCGAGTTCGTGGTGATCCTGGGCCCGTCCGGCGGCGGCAAGTCCACCCTGCTGAAGCTGGTAGTGGGCCTGTTCGAGCCCACCAAGGGCGAGCTGCTGATCGACGGCCTGACGGTCGAGGCGATCGGCCCGGATGTGCTGCGGCCGCAACTGGGCGTGGTGATGCAGGAGGACCGGCTGCTGGCCGGCACCATCGCCGAGAACATCGCCCTGTTCGACGACCGGATTGACATGGACCGGGTGCGGGAGTGCGCGAGGGCGGCGATGGTCGACGACGAGATCATGCGCTTTCCCATGCAGTTCAACAGCCTGGTCGGCGACATGGGCACCAGCCTGTCGAGCGGCCAGAAGCAACGCGTGCTGATTGCCCGGGCGCTGTATCGGCGTCCGCGGGTGCTGGTGATGAACGAGGGCACCGCGCACCTGGACCCGGCGCGCGACGGGCAAATCCAGGCCATGCTGAAGGAGATGACGATCACCCGCCTGGTGGTGGCGCACAACCCCACCATGGCGGCGGCCGCCGACCGCGCCTTCATGCTGCGCGACGGACGGCTGATTGAGCTGCAACGGCCGGCTATGGGGCAGCCGGCCGCCACGCAGGCGCATCCCGCGGATGCGCGGAGGACTGATCCCCAGGCCTCCGACTGGCAACAAAGGACACAGTCATGAGTTTGCGCGAGCTGACGGTGGAGGAGCTGTTCCAGGTTTCCGGCGGCGAGGGGGGCGAAGGAGGCGGCGGCGATAACCCTGGCACCGGCAGCAATGGCGGTGGCGATGGGAACGGCAATGGCGCTAGCGGCTCCCCCAGCAGTGGCGGATACGCTGCTGAGAATGGCACATACCAGACAGCGAGCCTGGTAACTACCGTTAGGGATGCAGGCCTCGGATGGGCACTCGACAAAGGCTTTGACGCTTTTAACAACGTGTCTAATCCTGGTCCAATGCCGAATCCGAGCGGCGGCTACACGCCAGCTGGTGATTACGGCGGCTATGGATATTCAGGATCCGAAGGCAACTAATTTACGAGTTGGAGAGGCGATGATATCGCAGCCGTCCTGTTCCAACCCAGGCAGGACGGTTGCACCTTATCTTGTCCACTCCGGCACTTCCGTGAGTTCGGCACGCTATGGCGGGCACTGGCCGGCAATAACTTTGATATAGGCGGCCTGATGCAACGTACAGCGACATAGCGGGAGACAATCACGCAAAGTGACGATTTAGAAAAACAGACCCCAGGGCAATATTCTGAGAATCTTGTCCAGGCAATCAATTGTTTTCACAGCTATATGCTGCGTTTACGCAGATTAGATTTTCTTTAATGGCTACATCCGTAATGATTGGCTTAAGCATGAAGATAATTTCTATTCCATTTGTGATTATAGGAGCATTGTTAGACTATAATACATGAAAAATTTTTTCAATTGGTGAGGGTGGACTTCGAGGCTTCATATTTCTTGCGCTAGTAATCACACCCCTTATCGAAACTGCAAGCATCATGCTTGTTCATGCGGTCATTCGACGATACTTCGGGCTAAGCACGTTCATAGCTTCGAGTACTGCTTTGGCCTATCTCTTGCACAACCCGTCACTCGGAGTACGTCTCGCGGCAACATTCGCATTCTTTATTATGTCATATCAGTATGCCAGCTTCAGGAACACAGCTGGACCAAGCTGGGCGTTTGTTGGCGTTACAGTAAGTCATGCAGTTTTTAACGGATGTTCTATGCTTATAATGCTATTTCGGCCTGATTAGTTTGACATTTCACAAAATGCCCTCACTGTTTTTTTGAAAAGTGCAGAAATCTTTCCGCTTCATGCTCGCTGTCATCAATCGATCGATCCGGCCTCGCATCGCCGTCAGGTGCACGCAAACGCAATCAGAGGGGGCTCATGCAATTGTCTCGTAAATTCATCGCAACACTACTACTCACAGCCACCCTCCCCACCCTAACCCTAGCCGCCGACCCACCCGGCAGCATCCGCCAGCTCCACACAATGACGGTCGTCGAGCCAAGCGGCAGCAGCGTGCAGACCACCCACATCGAAATCGCCGTGAACAACGACGCGGCCGCGCAGCAGGAGGGCCAGCAGGCCATGGCCTTTATCGAAGGCATGGAACAGCTTGAGATGGTCGAAGGCTATACCCTGAAGCCGGACGGACGACGCCTCGTGATTGCCCCCGAAGCCGTCCGTGTCCAACTCGCCCCCGGCATGCCCAACGTCCCCGCATACTCTGACCGCAAGCAAGCCGTCGCCGTGTTCCCGGACGTGGCGGGCGGCGACGTCCTGGCCATCACGTGGCGCAAAACCACCCATGAGCTGCTGTTCCCGGGCCATAACGCCTGGACCAGCTTTTTCCTCCGGACATTCCCGTGAGACGATGTCGAGGTGGCCATCAGCGTCCCGGCCGGCATGGCGCTCCGCACGGAACAGCACGGGCCGCGCCTGACCCGCTCGGACGAGGGGGATCGGCAGGTTTACCGCTGGCACTGGAGCGCCCCCGCAATGAACGAGGACCCGGCCGCGCTCTTGCCGCTCGACCGGGCGCCCCGGCTGTTCGCGTCCACGTTCAGGGATTGGGATGAGTTCGCGCGCATGTACGCCGGAGTTGTCGCGCCGAAGGCGGCCGTGACCCCACGCATCCAGGCGCTGGCGGACGAAATTGCCGGCGCCGGCGCGGACAAGCGCGACAAGGCGCGCCGGTTGTACGAGTGGGTCAGCCGCCGCATCCGCTGGGTGGCGATCTACCTTGGCAACGGCAGCCTCGTGCCCCATTCCGCCGACACGGTGCTGGCCAACGGCTATGGCGACTGCAAGGACCAGGTCGTGTTGCTCATGGCGCTGCTGCGCGCCCGCGGCATCGCGGCCGAGCCGGTGTTGGTCAACCTTGGCCCGACCTACACGTCGAGCGGCCCGCCGACCTACACGGCATTCAACCACGCCATCACCTATTTGCCGGACTGGGACATGTACGCCGACACCACGCCTGGCGGCGCGCCGTTCGGCATCGTGGCCGGGGCGTACGGCAAGCCGGTCCTTCATGCCGTAACGAGCGGGACGGTGCTCGGTCAGGTGCCTCTCCTTCCGGCAAGCCAGGCTTTCGTGCGTCTTGTAACGACCGCCTCGCTCGACCAGTTCGGCCAGGTCAAGGGCGAGAGCGTCACCGAGACGACGGGTCCCTATACAAAGAACCTGCGCGGCGCGATGCGGCAAGCGCAGGCCGAAGGCGCCGAGCGTGCCGCCGCCCGTCAGCTCATGACGCGCGGCACGCCCGGAACCGGTGCATTCGAGTTGCCCGCAGCCGGCGCCCTGGACTTCAATGAGCGGCTTGCCGGGCATTTCACGCTTAATCCGCAATCCGGCTGGCTCGACGGCGACAGCTTCATCCTTCCGACCGGGCTGCGTATCCTAGGGCGGCCCGGCGAAGGGTTGCTGGGCCCAATCGGGGAGCGTTTTCCGGTCACTGAGCCGACGCCCTGCTACGCTGGCGTCCAGGAGGAGGAACTCCGCCTGCAGCTTCCGCCGGGTTACCGGCCCGTCAGCCTGCCCAGGGCGCGGACCATCCAGGGCACCGCATTCCGGTATGAAAGCCAGTGGTCCGTGGAGAAGAACGTCATCCAGGTTAAGCGCCGCTTCGTGTCGCAAATTGACCAGCCGTTATGCGCCGGGCCACTGCGCGCCGAGGCCGCAAAGGCGCTGAACGACATCCAACGGGACCAGGAAGCGAGGATCAGCCTGGAAAAGGATGACTGACTAGCAACAATAGGCAGCCCGTTTTTCGAAGTCCGCGCGCGCCGAACCCTGGCCCGGCACGAGCGTTGCCTGGCGCAGCAAGGGGGAGCAGCGGATGCCGCAGCACGAAGTCGAAGCCGCTGTCCTGGAGGCGCTTGAGCCGGGCGGCATGACGCAGGTCGAGATCGACGGCGAGAAAATCCTGCTGGTGCGCGACAACGACGCCGTGCGGGCGGTCGGCGCCACCTGCCCCCATGCCGGCGGGCCACTCGCGGAGGGCGTCCGCAACGGCGGCCGGATTGTCTGTCCCTGGCACAAGGCGGCGTTCTGCATCCGGACCGGGGCGGTGCTGGACCCGCCGGCGCTCGACCCGCTGCCGCGGTACGACGTGCGCGTGGAGGCAGGCCGTGTCCTGATTGCCAAGCCGGACCCGGCGCCCGCCAGCCCTCCCGTGGCACCCGACGAACGCTGCTTCGTCATTGTCGGCGCGGGCGCCGCGGGCGCGGTGGCGGCGCAAACCCTGGGTGAGGCGGGCTTCACGGGCCGGGTCGTCATGCTCGACACGGCGAACCGGGTCCCGTACGACCGGACCGTGCTGAGCAAGTATGCCCTGTCCGGCCTGAAGGGCGCGGAGAAGTCGCCCTTGCAGACCCAGGCCTTCTATCGCGGGCACGGCATCGAACGGCGCACGGCCGAGGTCACGCGCGTCGATGCGGCGGCGCGCCGCATCACCTGCGCGGACGGCTCCGTAGTCGAGTACGACGCGGCCCTGTTGGCGACCGGCGGCACGCCTGCACGTCCCTCCATCCCCGGCGCTGGGCTAGGCCACGTCTATACCCTGCGCAGCCGCGGCGACGCCGACGCCATCCTGCAGCAGGCCGAACGCAGCCGGTGCGCCGTGGTCCTGGGCGCGAGCTTCATCGGCATGGAGGTGACCGCGAGCCTGCGGGAGCGCGGGCTGGACGTGACCGTGGTCGGCAAGGAGGCCACGCCGTTCGCCAAGCAGCTCGGCGAACAGGTCGGCCGCGCGTTCGTCGGCCTGCACAAACAGCACGGCGTGGCGTTCCGGCTGGGCAGCGGGGTGGCGTCGTTGGAGGGCGACGGCAAGGTGTCCGCGGTGGTGCTGGACAGCGGCGAGCGGATTGCGGCCGACCTTGTGGTGGTGGGGTTCGGGGTCAAGCCCGCCACGTCGTATGCCGAGGGCCTGGCACGGCGCGACGACGGCGGCATCATCGTGGACGCCAACCTGTGCGCGGCGCCGGGGCTGTATGCGGCCGGCGACATCGCCAGCTTCCCGCTGCACGGCGATGGTGCGCCGGTGCGGGTCGAGCATTGGCGCGTGGCGGAGCAGCAGGGCCGGGTGGCGGCGCTCAACATGCTGGGCCAAGCGGCCCGGTATGACGCGGTGCCGGTGTTCTGGACCATCCAATATATGAAGCGCCTGGACTACGTTGGCCATGCGACGGAGTGGGACAGCGTCGTGCTGCATGGCGACACTGGCAAACCGGAGTTCCTCGCCTACTACGTGAAGGACGGGCGCGTCGCCGCGGCGGCGGGGCTGGGCCGGGACAGGGACACCGCCGCGCTGATCGAGCTGTTCGCCATGCGCCGCGATTGGACGGCAGCCGACCTCGGCGAAAGCCCGGCCGCCGTGCTTGCCGCAGCGCAGTGAACGCCTGCTGAAAAACATAACTCCAACGAGCTAACACATAGCTCTATGCCATTTGCTTCCAGACCAGCACAGCGGCGGCTAAGTCTTCCAGTGCGACGCCGACCGATTTGAACAGCGTGATTTCGTCTTCGCCAGAGCGCCCGGCCTCGCCCCGACACAGTTGGGTCAGCGTGCCGCGCACGCCGGATGCATCGTAACCCACAAGCTCCCCCGCCTCGTGCAGCGCAGCTTCGGTGTCGATGAACACCGCCGCCCGCTGCACCGCCACCGCGTCGGCCTCTCGCATGGCAGGGGTGAAGGCGCCTATCAAGTCAAGATGCGTGCCCGGCTTGAGCCAAGCGCCTTGGATCAGCGGCGCTGTCGCGAGCGTCGCGCAGCTTACGATGTCGGCCTGGGCAACGGCCGTCTCAAGGTCATCGGCAAGGGCTGCATTGATGCCGCTGTGGCAAAGTTCGGCTACCAACGCATCCGCCCGGGCCGGCGTGGGGTTCCAGACCTCGACGTGCCGCAGTGTTCGCACGGCCTGGTACGCCGGCGCCAGCAGCCGTGCGACCCGGCCGGCGCCCACGATCAGCAGCCGTTCGGCATCCGGGCGCGCCAGGTATGACGCCGCCAACGCCGAGGCCGCCGCGGTCCGGCGCGCGGTGACGGCATCCCCGTCCAGCATCGCCAGCGGCTGGCCGGTGTGCGCGTCTGACAGCAGGTACGTCGAGTGCACCGCCGGCAGGCCCTGCGCCGCGTTGCCGGGGTGCACGGTCACGATCTTCACGCCCAGCCAGTCCGCTTGCCAGGCCGGCATCAGCAGCAGCGTGCCGCCGGGCAGCGCGTGGTGATGCCGGGCCGGCGCGTCCGCGCCGCTGGCGAACGCGTCGCGCAATGCGGGGATCAGCCGCTCGAATGGCAACGCGGCGGCGGTGGCCGAGGCGTCAACCAGCCGCACTAGATGACGCAGCGCTCCCGCACCGGCTGCCCATGCCCGACGCGGGTGACGGACAGAGGCGACAGGTCCAGGGTCCGGTACGCCCCGTGCAACAGCAACTCGGCGATGCCGCGTCCCACGCCCGGCGCCTGCTGCATGCCATGGCCGCTGAACCCGTTGGCGAACACGAGGTTCGGCACGTCGGGGTGCGCGCCCAGCAGCGCGTTGCAGTCAAACGTGTTGTGCTCGTAGTGCCCGGCCCATGCGCCCATCAGCCGCACGGCCTCGAATGCCGGGACCCGGGCAGCGAGCGCGGGCCAGACCGTGTCCTCGAACAGGGCGTGGTCCACTTCAAGGCCGAAATCCTCGGCGTCGTCCGACGGCGACCAGCCGGCGATGTAGCAGTCGCGCTCGGGCCGGACCCAAACACCGGACGTGTCGATCAGCAGCGGACAGCCCGGCAAGTCGGTCCGGCAGGCGAACACGAACACCGAGCGCTTGCGCGCCTCGACCGGCAACGCCAACCCTGCCATGGCCGCCACCGCACGAGCGTACGGACCGGCCGCGTTCACCACCACGCCGCATGGAATGCGGGACCCGTCCGCCAGACGCACCGCGGACACGCGCGCACCGTCCCGCTCCATCTGCACGGCCTCGCCCCGCAGCCACTCCGCGCCGAGTGCCCGGGCCTTGCGCTGGAACGCCGCCATGAGCGCCGGGCCGTCGAACCAGCCCTCGCCGTCTAGGCCGAGTGACCCGGCGGCGACGCCGTTGGTGTCCAACCATGGAAAACGCGCGTGCAATGCGGCCGGGTCCAGCAACGCCACGGACACGCCGTTTGCCCGCTGCACCGCGTGGTTCATCTCAAGAACCGGCAGGCCGGCGGGGCTGGCGAGGTACAGGTAGCCCGGCTCCTGCAACCCCAGTGCCGGCTGGTCGTCGTCCACGGCCAGCAGGTCGCCAGCCGCGCGCAGGAAGCCGATGCCGAACTGTGACAGCGCGATGTTGGTAGGGGTGGAGAACTGTTGCCGGATGCTGCTGGCCGATAATGAGGACGACGCCCGGGCGTAGGTCGTGTCCCGCTCGACCACGACGACCCGCCCGGCGCCAAGGCAGCGCAGCCAATACGCGACCGCGCTGCCGATCACCCCGCCGCCGATGATGACGACATCCGCGGTGGGGCTGGACATTCTAGCCCGGCTGCTTGCCGCCCTTCTCCGCGAGCTGCTTCACCTCGTCCATCGCCTCCACGAAGCGTTGGTTCAGCATGCCCATCGCCTCGCCGTTTGAGCGCTGGATCAGGTCCGCCAACTCCTTCATGTGATTGACGGCACGCTCGTAGGCGGTCTTGACCATTTCGGTCTGCTTGCTGGCCTTGGCCTGCGGGCTGTCGGCCGTAGCCACGTCGCGCATGGTATCAGTCACTTCCTGCATGGTCTGCTGCATGATTTCCATATGCCGCCGCGCCACGGCCTGCGCTCCTTCGAGCGCCACGCGGTTGGCGGCGGACAGCACTTCCATGTTGCGGCGCTGCGCCGACAGGAAAGCGTCCATATCCGGCATGCCAGGCATCTTCATGTCCGCGAACATGCGCGTGGCTTCGGCCATTTTGGACATGCCGGCGTCCATCGCGGTTTTGCCCATCTGCTGCGCGTTGCTGGCACCCTCCTGCATGGTCCTGGCCATGGCCTGGGCGTTCGCCTTGGCGGCGTCGGTCGCGTCGGCCGCGGCCTGCCTCATTTTGTTGGCCGAGTCATCTGACATGAGTTGCTCCTCTTAACGGTGCCGTCGTTCTATCATGGTCCGGCTGGGCCTGTCGCCGGGTCTCCATCGACTGGAGGCTCACCCGCCGGCGCATCGGGCGTCGGCGGGTCGGGGACCGGGACAGCGTCGCTGAACACCTCTGCCGCCTCCTCGGCGCTGGACGGGGCGCGGCCCGGCAGCATTCCCTCGGCCTGGATGGCCCGGTCCAACCCGCGGTCCACCGCCGCCATGGTGGCCGAAAGGTCCGGGCTGTCGTCCCGCTCCCATGCCTGCAACGCATACAGCCACAGGGCCAGCAGCCCATGCACCCGCAGCGCGCCCACCACGCCGCCAGACGGGATGCCGGCGCCGTCCAGCAGCCATTTCATGCTGCGCAGCGTGGCGCTGTACAGCAACAGGGACGTGCCGGGATCGGTCCTGAGCGCGCGCATCAGCGCGATCACGCCGTCCCGCTGCCGTTGCAGCGCGTCGAACCGCAGCATGACCATGTCGAACAGCCGCTCACGCGCGCTCGGCTCGGTGGACGGGGCGGCCAGCGCCGCCTGATCCGCCAGCACGCCGAACCGCAGCAGCACCGCGCTCCGGCCAGGGAACCGCGCACGCACGCGGTCGAGCGGCAGCCCGGCGGCGCGCGCGGCCTCCGCGATGTTGACGTCCGGCCAGCCGCGCAACGCGGCCTGCTCGAACACGGCGGTGATGAGGGCCTGATCGAGTGCGGTGTCTTCCATGCCGGCAAGTTGGCCCACGCTGGCATGGTTGCCAAGGGCCGCCCTCGCTGGCCTCCGCGGAAACCCGGGGCGTTACGACCCCGCCAGCTCCCGCGACCGCGCTGTTGCCGCCGCGATGGCGCGCGAAACCAGCGCCGGCCATGCCGCGTCCGCCATCAGCACCGCCAAGGCCTGCTCGGTCGTGCCGGCCGGGCTGGTCACGTTGACGCGGAGCGTCGCCGCATCGTCCGTGCTGGCGGCCAGCAACGCGCCGGAACCGGAAACGGTGACGCGTGCCAGCCGCCGGGCCAGCGCGGGCGGCAGGCCCTGCTCGACGCCAGCGTGCTCCAATAGCTCGGCCAACAGGAACACGTACGCTGGCCCGCCGCCAGACACCGCGGTCACGGCGTCGATCAGGGCCTCGTTGTCCAGCCACGCGACCTCGCCGACCGAGGCCAGCAGCGTATCACAGAGCGCACGCTGCGCCGCATCGACACCCGGCCCGGCAAAAACAGCGGTGATGCCCTGGCGGATGGCGGCGGGCGTGTTCGGCATGGCACGCACCACGGCGGTGCCAGGCAGCATTGCGTGCAGCCCGGCTATGGAGCGGCCCGCCATGATGGACAGCACCACGGCCCCGCCCGTGAACCGCATGACGCCGGGCAGCGCCGCACCGGCCTGTTGTGGTTTTACCGCCAACACCACGGCGGCGGGCGTGAACCCGTCCGGGATGGCGCCGGGGTCCGGCACCACCCGCACCGCTGGGCCGGCCAGCGCCTGGACGGCGGGCGAGGGATCGACCACGACGGAGGGCGACAATCCCCGCTCGACCCATCCGGCCAGCATCGCGCCGCCCATCTTGCCCCCGCCCAGCAACAGGACGGGCGGCAGCATTACGCCTCGCCCACGCACTCCAGCATGGCGGCGGCCATGGCGTCGGCTGGGCTTTTGCCGCCCCACAACACGAACTGGAACGCGGGATAGAAGCGTTCGCACTCGGTTATCGCGATGTCCACCATGTCCTCCAGGCTCTCGGCGCTGGCTGTGGCGGCGCCGCGCAGCAGCACGCTATGGCGGAACAGCGGCATGCCGTCGTCCACGTCCATGCCGAAATGGCCGATCCACAGCCGCTCGTTGGCCAGGGCCAGCAGCTCGTACAGCGCCGTGCGCTGCCGCTCCGGCACCTTCAGGTCGAACGCGCAGGTGAAGTGCATGGCGCTGATTTCCTGCGACCAACTGAAATATAGGCCATAGTCGCACCACTTGCCTGGCGCCTCTGCCGCCATCTCGGAGTCGGTGCGGCGGTCGAACACCCAATCGTTGGCGGCGACCACCTGCTCCATGATGTCGAGCGGGTTGGCGACGTGTTCGGTGGAAAAAGAACTCAGGGCTGACATGCAGGGTCTCCCTAGCTGGAAGGCTGGCTGGGCCGCCACCGCGGCGGACAGCAGGGCTTGCGACCGGCGATCCGACTCGTGACATACCTAGCCTAATGGTCGCAGAACGCGCACCGCAAGCGTCGGACGCACGGTAGCGGAGAGATTACCTGGCTCCGGCTACCCGCGCATTGTGCAGCGCGACATGCAACTAGGCAACGCCGTCTGGCGACGGGGCTGAGCCGGGCTGCGTGGAGCCGGGCGCGCCAGAGCCCGGCGGCATGGCGGCCGGCGTCACCCCGGAGGGCGAAGGCTCGACCAGCTTCCGCTCTGTGTCCGGGGTGGGCATGGCACCGGGCGCAACCTCGGATGCGTCATTGCCGCCTTCCAGCGCTGCCAAGCGAGCTTCAAGCGCCGCCATGCGCGCCTCCGCCGCCTCCTGCCCGGCGCGGGCATTGGCGGCCATGTCTTGCACGGCCTCCAGGTCCTCGCGCCGCACCAGGTCGAGCTTGCGGATCGCCTCGTCGACCCGGGCGCGGATCGTGGCCTCTGCCTCCTCTCGGATGCCGGCCAGGGCCGAGAACGCGCCGCCGGCCACGCCGGCGAGGTCATCGAAAAAGCGGGGACGTTCGGTCATGGAAAGCGCTCCTGGGTAACCCTCGTGGATACATGCGCACGCCGCAGGGCTATGTCAGCCCGCTTGGCCGTCCTATAACGCCGCCGCATGATAATGGTCACCGGCGGAGCCGGATTTATCGGCTCGAACCTGCACGCGGCGCTGGCGGCGCGCGGGGAGCGGCCCGTGGTGGTGGACTGGCTCGGCGACGCGGGCAAGTGGCGCAACCTGGCCCGGCACCCGCCGGCGCGGATCGTGCGGCCAGACGCGCTCGACCTGTTCCTGGCCGGGAACCCGCCGGTCGAGGCCATATTTCACCTGGGCGCCATCAGCGAAACCACGGCCATCGATGGCGACGCTGTTTGGGAAACCAACGTCGAGCTGCCTTGGCGGCTCTGGCAGTGGTGCGTGGCGCAGGGCGCGCGGTTCATCTACGCGTCGTCCGCCAGCACCTACGGCTCCGGCGCGGCCGGCTTCGACGATGACCCGGCGTTGCTGCCCAAACTCCGCCCGCTCAACCTGTATGGCTGGAGCAAGCACGCCTTCGACCTGCGGGCCAAGGCCGCGCCGACCGCGCCGCCGCAGTGGGTGGGCCTCAAGTTCTTCAATGTTTACGGCCCGAATGAGTACCACAAGGGTCGCATGGTCTCGGTGGTGAAGGTGAAGCATGACGAGGTCGCGGCAGGGCAGCCCGCCCGGCTGTTCCGCTCCGACCAGCTCAGCGTGCCGGACGGGGCGCAACGGCGGGACTTCATCCATGTGGCGGACGTGGTGGACGTGATGCTGTGGCTGCTGGACAGCCCGGACGTGTCCGGGCTGTTCAACGTCGGCACCGGCACGGCGCGCAGCTACCTGGACCTGGCGCACGCGGTATGCGACGCGGCGGGGCGGCCGCGCCAGGTGGAGTTCATCGACATGCCGGCCGCGTTGCACGGGCAGTACCAGTCGTTCACCGAGGCCCGCATGGACCGGCTGCGCGCCGCCGGGTACGCTGGGCAGTTCACGCCGCTGGAGGACGGGGTGCGGCGGTACGTGCAGGACCACCTGTCAGGCCCAGAGCGCTACGTATGATCCCTGTCCTGCTGTTCCCCGGCTTCGACCCCGTTCTGATCCAAATCGGCCCGCTCGCTATCCGCTGGTATGCGCTGGCCTACATCGGCGGGCTGGTGCTGGGCTGGCGCATCATGCGGCGGCTCGTGCAGCTCTCGCCTGTGGTGGCGACGCCGTTGCAGACCGACGACTTCCTGACCTGGGCCACGCTCGGCGTCGTGCTGGGCGGGCGGCTCGGCTACGTGCTGTTCTATCAGCCGGCGCAGTATCTCACCAACCCGCTCGGCGCGTTCGCGGTCTGGCAGGGCGGCATGAGCTTCCACGGCGGGATGCTCGGCGTCACCGCCGCCTTGGTGCTGTACTGCCGAAAGCATGGCATCCCGCTGCTGGGCTTCGCGGACCGGCTCGCGGTGGTGGCGCCGATTGGGCTTGGCCTGGGGCGGGTCGCCAACTTCATCAACGGCGAGCTGTGGGGCCGCGTCGCGCCGGACACGCTGCCGTGGGCGATGGTGTTCCCCTTCGCCGGGCCGGAGCCGCGGCATCCGAGCCAGTTGTACCAAGCCGGCCTGGAGGGCGTGGCGCTGCTGGCGCTGCTGTCCGTGCTGTGCGCCCGCCCGGCGGTCCGCGCACGGTTCGGCACGCTGTCGGGCGTGTTCCTGGTGGGCTACGGCGTGGCCCGCATCATCGGCGAGCTGTTCCGCCAACCGGACCCGTTCCTGGGCTTCTTGTATGCCGGCGCGACCATGGGGCAGTTGCTGTCGGCGCCGATGGTGCTGGCCGGGGCCTGGCTGATCGCGCGTGCCCGCCCAGTTCCGGCGCCGGCGTAACGTGGAGCGCCTCGACGCCTTCATGGCCCGTGCCAACGCGGCCTATTACGCGACGCACGACCCGTTCGCCGACTTCACCACCTCGCCCGAGATTACCCAGGTGTTCGGCGAGATCATGGGCCTGTGGGCGGCTGTCGTGTGGAACGGCATGGGCCATCCCGACCCGGTGCTGCTGGTGGAGTGCGGGCCGGGCCGCGGCACCCTCATGGCCGACGCGCTGCGCGCCGCCAGCCGGGTCGCGCCCCGGTTCCGCACGGCGCTGCGGCTGCATTTGGTCGAGACCTCGCCCCGGTTGCGCGCACAGCAGGCGGCGCTGCTGCCCAACGCGGCGTGGCACGATGGGGTGGACGACGTGCCGCCGGGTCCGATGATCCTGCTGGCGAACGAGTTCCTCGACGCGCTGCCGATCCGCCAGTTCGTGCGCCGCGGCGCTGGGTGGGCCGAACGGTTCGTGGACGGCGGCGCGATGGTGGAACAGCCGGCCGCGCCGCTGTGCCGGGCCGCTATGGAAGGCGAGGTAGTGGAGGTGTGCGAGGCCGCCGAGGCCGTGGTCGTTGGCGTGGCGCAACGTGTCGTGCGGGATGGCGGCGCGGCGCTGTTCCTGGACTACGGCCCGGCGCACAGCGCCCCTGGGGACAGCTTGCAGGCGCTTCGGCAAGGCCGCCCGGCGGACCCGTTGGCCGATCCCGGCGCCGCCGACCTCACGGCGCACGTTGACTTCGAGGCGCTGGCGCGGGTGGCGCGGGCGGCCGGCGCCGCGGTGCACGGCCCGGTGCCGCAGGGACCGTTGCTCGCGGCGCTGGGCCTGTTCCAACGCACCGGCCGGCTGGCGCAGACGCTGCCGCCGGTGCGGGCCGCCGCCATGGTGCAGGCGGCGCAGCGCCTGGCCGAGCCGGACCGCATGGGCCGGCTGTTCAAGGCGCTCGCCATCTGCCACCCGGACCTGCCGACGCCCCCCGGGTTCGACGCATGACCGCCGAGGCGCTGCACGGCGCGTTGCCCTTCCGGCACGGCTTTTTCACCCGGCGTGGTGGCGTGAGCCTTGGGCCATACGCCAGCCTGAACTGCAGCCTGTCCGGCGGGGACAACCCGGCCGCCGTCGCTGAGAACCGCGCCCGTGTGGCGCAAAGCCTTGGCGCGGAGCCGGGGATGCTGCTGGGCCTCACCCAGGTGCACGGGGACGCGGTGGTGACCGTGGACAAGCCATGGCCGCCCGGCGCTGGCGCGAGGGCGGACGCGATGGTGACGCAGCAGCCGGGCGTCGTGCTCGGCATCGTCACCGCGGACTGCGCGCCCGTGCTGCTGGCGGACAGCCGGGCCAAGGTGATCGGCGCGGTGCACGCGGGCTGGCGCGGCGCAGTGGCCGGGGTGCTGGAGGCGACGGTCGCGGCCATGGCGGCGCTCGGCGCCGATCCCGCGCGCACCATTGCCGCGGTGGGGCCTTGCATCCGGCAGCCGTCCTACGAGGTCGGGCCGGACCTGCGTGAGGCGGCGCTGGCGCAGGACCCGGCCAGCGCCGCGTACTTCGAGGCTGGGTCGCGTGCGGACCGCTGGCAGTTCGACCTCGCCGGATACTGCGCGGCGCGGCTGCGCGGGTGCGGCCAAATTGAGGTGGTCGATGCCGACACCGCCGCCGACGCAGAGCGGTTTTTCAGCCACCGCCGCCGCACCCTGGCCGGCGGCGGGCCGATTGGGCACCAAATCTCGGCGATCGTGCTATAGCGCCGCCATGGGACCCTACATGGCTTTATTTTTCATCGTGTTCATGCTTGCGGCCCTGGTGAGCTGTGTCCTTTAGGCTTTTGCTCCCGGCCCTGTTGGCGTTGTCCGCCTGTGGCGACCTGCCGCAACCGTTCCTTGGACGGCCCGGCGCCAACGCCATGCGGCTGGCGCAGCCGCCGCCGTCCCGGTTGGCCGTGCCGTCGCCCACGCAGTCGTTGTTGCCGGAGGCGGCGGCCGACCTCTGGGCCGGATCGGTCGCGGAGGCGCTGGTGGCGGAGGAGGTGCCCGCCGTCGCCAGCCGAACCGGCCGCCGGGGTGACTGGATGCTGCAACTGAGCGCCGAGCTGCGCGGCAACGAGGTCGTGCCGAGCTACACCGTGCAGAACCCGGCCGGGGAGGCGCAAGGCGTGTCCGAGGGCGCGCCGGTCCCGACCCCCGCCTGGGCCGAGGCCCAGCCCGAGGTGCTCAAGGCCGCCGCCGCACAGGCCGCGCCCGGCATCGCTTCCCTGCTGGGCCGCATCGACGCGGCGCGCCGGCAAAGCGACCCCACCAGCCTGCAGAACCGCCCGGCCCGCATCCACTTTACCGGCGTGTCCGGCGCGCCCGGCGACGGCAACGCCAGCCTGCCGGTGCAGATGCGCGCCAAGCTCTCGGGCCTCGGCCTCGTGGTCCAAGACGCCGCGCAGGGCGCCGACTTCACCCTGGCCGGACAGGTGCAGACCGCTCCCGGCGCCAACGGCACCATGCGGGTGGAGCTGCAATGGACCGTGTCCGACGCCAAAAGCGAGCGGGGGCGCATCGTGCAGTTGAACGAGGTGCCGCGCGGCACACTGGACCGGTTCTGGGGCGACGTGGCGGTGGTGGTGGCCGACGAGGCGGCCGGCGGAGTGCGCGACGTGGTGATAAACTCCGGCGGCTCCCGCACGACGCCGTGATTTGGTCATGACGCGTACGTGACAGGGTAGCGCGCCTGCGCTAGAACCCGCCCGCCGCCGCCCGGGATGCCTCATTCTATGAAAATCGTCGCCTGCAACAGCAACCGGCCCCTGGCCGAGGCGGTCGCCGCTTCGCTTGGCCTTGAACTCGCGCGGGCCTCCATCCGCCGCTTCGCCGACCTGGAAATATTCGTCGAAATCCACGAGAACGTCCGGGGTGAGGACGTGTTCGTGATGCAGAGCACGTCGTTCCCCGCCAATGACAACCTCATGGAGCTGCTGATCACGCTCGATGCGCTGCGGCGCGCATCGGCCCGGCGGGTCACGGCGGTGATCCCGTATTTCGGCTATGCGCGGCAGGACCGGAAGGCCGGGCCGCGCACGCCCATCAGCGCGAAGCTGGTCGCGAACCTGATTACCGAGGCCGGGGCGAACCGGGTGCTGACGATGGACCTGCACGCCGGGCAAATCCAGGGTTTCTTCGACATCCCGGTTGACAACCTGTATGCCGCGCCGCTGTTCTCCCGCGACATCCTGGAGCGCAACAACGGCCTTGAGTTGATGGTGGTGTCGCCGGACGTGGGCGGCGTGGCCCGGGCGCGGGCGCTGGCCAGCCGGCTCAACTGCGACCTTGCCATCATCGACAAGCGGCGGGAGCGCGCCGGGGTGTCGAAGGTCATGAACGTGATCGGCGACGTGCGCGGCAAGTCGTGCATCCTGGTGGATGACCTGGTCGACTCCGGCGGCACGCTGTGCAACGCCGCCGTGGCGCTCATGCAAGCCGGCGCCGCAACCGTCAGCGCCTACTGCACCCACGGCGTGCTGTCCGGCGACGCCGCCGCGCGCATCACTGCATCGCCGCTTGAGATGATGACGATCACCGACTCGATCCAGGCGACCGAAGCGGTGCTGACGGCGCCCAACCTCCGGCAATTCACCATCGCGCCCTTGCTTGCGGAGGCGATGCGGCGGATATCGGACGAGAGTTCGGTCAGTTCGTTGTTTGATTAAACGGAGGCACCATGAAGCTCTATTACGCACCCGGCGCGTGCTCGCTGGGCATCCACGTCTTGCTGGAAGAAATCGGTAAGCCGTACGAGTTGGCGAAGCTTGACCTCATGGGTGGCGAGAACCGCCGCCCGCCGTTCAGCGAGCTGAACCCCAAGAGCAAGGTGCCGACCTTGCAGAGGGACGACGGCTCGGTGGTGACCGAGTTCCCGGTCATCGCGTACTACCTGGCGAAAACCAACCCGGAGGCCGGGCTGCTGCCGTCCGACGCAGAGGCCGAGCTGCGCGCGGCGGAGGCGATGGACTACTGCGTTTCGACCATCCATATGCAGGGCTTCGCTCGTTTGTTCCGCCCGGGCAATTTCAGCCCAGACGAGGCCGGGCACGAGGCCGTCAAGGCACAGGGCCGGGAAATGGTGCAAAAAGGCTACGGCATCATGGACCGGGCGCTGGAGGGCAAGCAGTGGATTGCCGGCCCATACAGCATCGCGGACAGCGCGCTGTTCTATGTGTGCTTTTGGGGCGCCAAGCGCATGGGCATGACGCTGCCGCCGAACCTCGCGGCGCATTTCGAGCGCATGCTCGCCCGCCCGGCGGTAGGCCGCATGTTGGAGCAAGAAGGCCTGGCCGCTTGAGCATAACGTCCTGATGCTTGAGCGCCGCGCGTTCTGGTTCCTGCGTCACGGCGAGACCGACTGGAACGCCCGCGGATGGTCCCAGGGCAACGTCGATATCCCGTTGAATCCGGTCGGCGTCGCCCAGGCGCACACGGCTGCGGAGCTGTTGCGCAACCGCGGCATCCGCAGCGTCGTGTCCTCCCCGCTGTCCCGCGCCGAGGACACCGCGCGGGCGGCGGCAGCGGCGCTCGGCCTGGAAGTCGAGCTGGAGGACGGCCTGCGCGAGGTCTCGTTCGGCGTGCAGGAAGGCCAGCCGATGGCACAGTGGTTCGATGACTGGGTCGCCGGCCACTTCACGCCGGAGGGTGCCGAAACGTTCGCATCGCTGCGCACCCGCGCCGTGGCCGCCGTGAACCGCGCCTTGGAGCGGGCGGCGCCGGTGCTGGTGGTGGCGCACGGCGCGCTGTTCCGGGCGTTGCGGGCAGAGATGCGCCTGGCTCCCAACATCCGCACGCCGAACGCCATGCCGCTGTTCTGCGAGCCTGGCGCCGCGCCGGACGCGCCCTGGACGCTCACGCCCGCTTCTTGACAAGAAATGACATGGCTGCGGCCCTTGTTGCGGATGAGTAAATCCTGTTTGTTCCGCGCCTATGAGAATATCAGTCCTGGGTATCGGCTATGTCGGCGCAGTCTCGTGCGGCTGCCTCGCCTCGTTCGGCCATGAGGTCATTGGCGTCGATATCGCGCCCGACAAGGTGGCGATGCTGGCGCGCGGCCAGTCGCCAATCGTGGAGGACGAGATCGACGTCCTCATCAAAGACGGCGTTGCCAAGGGATTGCTGCGCGCCACCACCAGCATCGCCGACGCAATCGCTGGCACCGAAGTGTCGTTCATCTCGGTCGGCACCCCGAGCGGCCCCGACGGCAGCGTCAGCATGCGCGCGGTGGACGAGGTCGTGGCGGCCATCGGCCACGAGCTGCGCGGCAAGCCCGGCTTGCACACCGTGGTCATGCGCTCGACCGTGCCGCCGGGCACCGCCGAGGACCGCGTCATCCCCGCCCTGGAACACGCCAGCGGCAAGCAGCACGGCGTTGGGTTCCGTTATCTGTCCAACCCCGAGTTCCTGCGCGAAGGCAGCTCGGTGCGCGACTTCCACGCGCCGCCCTACACCCTGATCGGCGCAGCGCCCGGCGATGAAGGCGACGTGCTGCGCGAGATTTACGCGGGCGTCGGGGGCGCGGTGCACGTGGCGCCCTACCGCGTGGCCGAGAGCGTCAAGTACCTGGCCAACGCCTACCACGCCGTGAAGCTCGCCTTCGCCAACGAGGGCGGCGCGATCCTGGCGGCGCTCGGCGTGGACGCCCGGGCAGCGTTCAAGCTGTTCTGCGAGGACCGGGTGCTGAACATCTCATCTGCCTACCTCACGCCGGGCTTCGCGTTCGGCGGCTCGTGCCTGCCCAAGGACATCCGCAGCTTGTTGGCGCTGGCCGACGGGGCCAACGTGCCCGCGCCGTTCCTACAACAGGTGCTGCCGAGCAACCAGGCGATCATTGAACGTACCTACGAGGCCATTGCCCAGCATGGCCGCCAAACCGTCGCGCTGTTCGGCCTGGCGTTCAAGCAGGGCACCGACGACCTGCGCGAAAGCCCGTTCGTGCTGCTGGCCGAGCGCTTGCTGGGCAAGGGCTACGACCTGCGCATCTTTGACCGCTCGGTCCAGGTAGCGCGGCTTACTGGCAGCAACCGCGCCTTCATTGAGCGCGAAATCCCGCACCTGGAACGGCTGCTGGCGGCTGATCCCGCGAGCGCGCTGGATGGCGCCGGCATGATGGTGATGGGGCACCTGGGGCGCGAGGACCGTCCCGGCATGTTGACCGCCTTGAACGGCCAGCGCGTGCTCGACCTTGCCGGCATGGCCGAGCTGCGCGGCCACCCCGGCATCGCCTACCAGGGCCTGTGCTGGTGAACCCAGCGCGCCTGCTGGTCATATCCCCGCGTTTCCTGTTCCCGCTGGACCAAGGCGGACGCATCCGCACCGCCAACACGCTGCGCCACATGAAGGGCGGCGCGTTCCAGATCACGCTCGCCTCCCCGGCTCCGCCGGACGCCGCGCGCTATGCCGCGGACATGGACGCACTGTGCGACCGCGCGCTATCCTGGCCGGAGCCTGCCATGTCCAAGCCCGCCAAGGCGCTGGCGCTGACGGGCCGGCTCCCGGTGGCAGTCGCGGCCGATGCCTCTGCCGCTGGCCGGGCCGTGGTGGCGCAGGCGCTCGCGGAGCAGCCGGACGCGGTCCTGGTCGATTTCCCGCACGCGGCCGTGCTGCTGCCGCCGCGGCTTGCGGTCCCGTCCATCATGTTCACCCACAACGTCGAGGCCGAGATTTTCGCCCGGCACGCCGAGGTCGCGGCCGGGCCTTGGCGGCTGATCTGGCGTGACCAGGCCCGCAAGATGCGCCGCTTCGAAGGGGAGACCCTGCGCCGCTTCGACAGCGTGATCGCCGTCTCCGAGCGCGACGCCGCCGCCTTGCGCAGCGCCTACGGCCTGCCCCGGGTGGAGGCCATCGAGACCGGTGTGGACACCGAGTACTATGCCTACCACGCGCCCACCCCGGCGCCGGCCGGCGGCGGCACCGTCGTATTCACCGGGTCGATGGACTCGCGCTCCAACATCGACGGGGTCGAGTTCCTGATGGACGAAATTTGGCCGTTGGTCCTGCAGGCGCGTCCCGCTGCCCAGGCGGTGATCGCCGGCCGCAACCCGCCCGAACGGCTGCAGGAGGCCGCCCGGTCCCGCGGCCTGGCCTGGGAGTTCACCGGCTTCGTGGACGACATCCGGCCATTTGTGGCTCGCGCGCACGCCTACGCGATCCCGCTCCGGGTCGGCAGCGGCACCCGCATCAAGGTGTTCGAGGCAATGGCGATGGGCTGCTCGGTCGTCTCAACCGCCCTCGGCGCCGAGGGCCTGGACGTCGTGGACCAGAAGCACTTCCTCGCCGCCGACACCGCCCCGGCCTTCGCCGCCGCTCTTGTGCAACTGCTGGACGATCCGGCCCTGCAAACCCGCCTGTCCCGCGCGGCACACACCCTCGTCACGCACCGGTTCGCCTGGCCGCAGGTCACCCGCCGCTTCGAACAGATTTGCCTGGAGGCGCTCGGCGCCAAGTAGCGTCCGGGACGCTTGCACCCGTGCGCGGCCGGTTGTTACCTGGCTTCATACCGGACGGGGTGCAGCATGGTCGCTCTGAGCCTACTCGCCGCCTCCCTGCTGGCGGTGGCGCTCCCGCTGCACGCCGCGCCGTACAGCGCCATCTACGCATTCGGCGACAGCCTGTCGGACGTGGGCAATGTCTATGCCGCGACCGGCGGCGTGACGCCGGCTGCGCCCTATGCGGCCGGGCAATTCAGCAACGGTCCGGTCTGGGTGCAAGGCTTCGCCAAGGCGCTCGGCCTGCCAGCGCTGACGCCGAGCCTGCTGGGGGGGACCAACTACGCCTATGGCGGCGCGCAGTCCGGCGCCACGATCAACCACGCGGCCACTTCAATCGACCTCACCGGCGGCAACGGCCAGATCGCGCAGTACCAGGCCGCCCACCCGGTGAGCGATCCTAATGCTCTCTACACCCTCTGGATTGGCGGCAACGACCTGCGCGCCATACCCGGCAACGCCACGCCGGAGCAGGTTCAGGCTGCGATCAGCCAAGCCGTCGGCAATGTTGGCAACGCCATCGGCGCGCTGGCCGCAGGCGGCGTCAAGTCGCTGCTGGTGGTGACCGTGCCGGACCTGGGCAGGACACCGGCAGCCATCGCGGGCGGTCCATCGGCGCAAAGCAGCGCGACCGCGGTTGCGGCGGCGTTCAACCGGCTGCTGCGCGACGGCGGCGGGCCGTTGCCGTCGCTGGGCGCGCTGTCGGCGCAGTATGGCATCAGCATCGCGGTACTCGACTCGTCTGCGCTGATTGACCAAGCCGTCGCCGACCCAGGCCGCTTCGGCTTCACCAACGTGACCGACCCTTGCTTGAGGGGCAGGGGGAGCAACGCCGTTTGCGCCCCGACGCTGGCGCGGCAGGACCAATACCTGTTCTGGGACGACATCCACCCCACCGCGGCCGGGCACTCCGTTATCGCACAGGCCGCCGTTGTTGCTGTGCCGGAGCCGGCCAGCATGGCGCTGCTAGGCATCAGCCTCGCCATGCTGGCCGTCACCAAAAAAGGGAGCTTACCGCGCCGGTTGCGCCGCGAGCTTGTCCATCAGCAGCATCGCCGCGTCGGCGCAGGCGCGCATCGGCTCGTCCGCCGCGCACTTGATGTCCACTGAGGCGTCGCCGCGCTCGAACTGGAACCGCGCCGCCTTGTTCGCCTCCATCATGCGCCGCATCATGCCGGGGCGGCCCATATGGTGCCCGTCATGCGGCGGCATGGCCCGCTCGCCCCGGCCCTCATCGCGCGGCCCGTCGGGAGGCGCTGGCTGCGCCACCGCCGCCCCCGCCAACGCCAGGGCCGCCGCGCCCACTAAAAGATATGCCCTCATCGTTGCCTCCCACAGCGCCGTATGCGCCCCGGTGGTTACGCCGCGCGGCCGGGTTCCCCACGCGGCTCCGCCATGACGAACCGGCGATAGAATGCGCCGAGTCCGATGAGGCTGAGTCCCAGACCCAGGAACGACAGCACCCGCCACAGTCCGCCCAGGCCGGCCATGTCCACCAGGAACACCTTCGCCGCCGCCAGGCCCATCAATGACAACGCCGCCAGCCGCAGCGCCCGCTGGCCGCTGCGCAAGCCCAGCGCCATCAGCGCCGCGCCCGCCGCGAGCCACGCGCCGGAATAGGCCCACAGCTCCGCGTCCAGCACTGCCTCCCCGTCGATGTCCAGCGCATCCGGATGAAAGGCCTGCCGCACCAGCAGCGTGATCCAGGTGAACGCTGCCAGCAGGCCATACACCGCCAACCCGCGCCGCCGCACGCCGCGGTAGCCGAACGCTGCCAGCACCGCCGGCACGGCGTAGGCCGGCAGCAACGCGTTCCATAGCAGCGACCGCCCGACCGCGGCGCCGGTCAGCGCCGGGTTGAACAGGATCAGCCCCACCCCGCCCAGCAGCGCGACGCCGCCCGCGATCCAGCCAGCCCGGTCCAACACCCTGAGCCGCAGCGCCCGTCCCAGCCGGCCGAACAGCAGCGCGCACAGGCCGAGGCCGCTGACCTGCAGCGCCAGCTCGGCGAACCCGGGGTCCGCCGTCCACATGGTCCCGCCGGTGGCGGCATGGCGGATTTCGAGCGCCACCAGCAGCGCCGTGAACAGGCAGGCCCCGCCCGCCAGCACCGTCAACAGCGCATCCTCTGCCCTGCGCCGGAACAACGCCGCCGCGAGCGCGAAGCACGCCGCCGGGCCGCCGTAGGCCAGCAGCACGCCGTTCAGCACCGGGGTGGTTCCGACCGCGTAGTCCAGCACGAACGGGTTCAGCACCAACCGCGCCAGCACCACCGCCGCGACCACGAGGGCCACGCGGCGCAACGGCGGCAGTTCGGCCCGGGCCTCGATCCACGCGAGCGGCGGCAGGAACAGCGCGACCGCGAGGGTCAGCCACTGCGCGGACAGCAGCATCGCGCAGCCGAGCGCCAACGCCGCCACCGCCCCGGCCGCGTGCACCCCAGCGCGTTGCAGGTCCGGTACGCGCCGCGCCGCCTCGGCCGCTGCTACCAACCCGGCCGCGAGCGCCAGCGCTACCGCCGCCCAGGCCGCGTCCGGCTGGAACCGCCCGACCTCGGCATACAGCACCGCCAGCGCCAGCACCGGCACCGCCGCCGCCAACGCCGCCCAGGGCAACGGGCGGGACGAACGCCGCTCCAGCCACAGCCCGGCCGCCGCATACAAGGCCGCCATGCCTCCGCCCGTCAGCAGCAAGGGTTGGATGGCCCCTGGCACCCAGGCACCTGGCAACACGGCCTGCACCACGCCCTCGATAGTGAGGGTTTCCCCGGTGGCCTGCCACTCCGGCAGCGCCCAGGTCAGCAGCACGGCCAGGAACAGCAGCGCCGACAGCCACGGCAACCGCGCCAGCCGCGGCTCGGCCCAGCCGGCGGCCACCGCGACCGGCGACAGCAGCAGCACCCCGACCCGCGCCACCGGCGCTCCGCTCGACGCCGCCAGCAGCAGCCCCGCGCACCCCAGCGACAGGAACGGCGCCCAAGACAGCCGCCGCCCGACCGGATGGTCCAGCGCCGCGCCAGGCAGCAACGATACTGACAGCGCGGCAGCCGCGGGCACAAACAGCGCGGCCGGCCATAGCTCGGTGCCTGGCCCGGTGAGCGCCAAGCCGAGCACCCAGGCCGCGCCGACAACCCCCGCGGTCCAGCCGAGCCAGGTCCAAGCGGTGTAGCGCACCACGCCCCAGGCGGCGGCGGACACCAGCAGCAGGTAGCCGAACAGCCCGGGCATGGACGGTTGCGCCACTTGCACCAGCAGCGGCGTCCCGAATGAGGCCGCAAGCCCCACCCCGGCCACTAGCCGCCCGAACCGCAGCGACAGCGCCAGCCCTGCCAACCCCGCCGCAGCCAGCAGGATGAACGCCGCGGCGGGCGACAGCAGATCGTATAGCGGACCGGCCCCGTATGCGCCGGCGAACCAGGTCGCGAGCGCCCCCGCCGCCAACGCCGCCGGCGCTTGGTCCACGAGGCCCGGCGCCGTCACCGGCCTACGCCGCAACGCCTCCGCGCCGGCCAGCAGCGCCGTGCCCAACAGCCCGGCCAAGGCGCAGCGCGTCGCTGGCCCGAGCCATCCGGCCTCGGCCGCGGTCCGCACCAGGAACACGCCCGCCAACAGCAGCGCCACCGCGCCGAGCCAAATGCCCCAGCGCTGGGTCAGCAGCAGCTCGATATCAAAGGCGGGCAGGGCAGGGCGGGGCGCTTGGGGAGGCGGCTCCGGAATGGGGGCCGGTGTGTCCTGCACCGGGTCAGGCAGCCGCTCCGCCACTGGTTGGGCGATGGCGTTGCCCGCCAACATCGCCCGCAACGCACTTACTTCCCGCAAAGCGCGCCGGGCTTGGAAGAAGCCGACGATCCCGAGCACGTAGCCAAGCACGACCAGGATCGCGAGCAGAACCCATTCCATCGCGCACCCTGTGATCCCCGGACCGCACGCGTCAACTTGCCCGCCCGGCGTCAATCCGCTACATCGCCCCGACGCTGGCACCCCTGGAGGCCGGCGCGATACCCATTAGGAGCAAACCGTGGCCAATTTCGTTTCGATCGAGGCCGAGGCGCGCGAGCGGGCCGGTAAGGGGGCGGCGCGCGCATCTCGGAGGGCGGGCATGGTGCCCGCGGTGATCTATGGCGCCAAGCAGACGCCGACCCTGGTGCAACTGGACCCGCGCGTGGTGATGCGCGAGCTGGTGCGCGGCGGCTGGCGGTCCCGGCTGTACGAGGTGAACGTCAGCGGCGCACCGTCCCGCGCGCTGATGCGCGAGGTGCAGTTCCATCCCGTGAGCGACCGGCCGATCCACGTGGATTTCCAGCGCCTGGCGCCGGGCGAGCGCATCCGCGTGTCGGTGAGCGTCGTGTTCCAGAACGAAACCACCTCGCCCGGCCTGAAGCGCGGCGGCGTGCTGAACGTCGTGCGCCACGTGGTTGAGGTGCTGGCCGATCCGGACAGCGTGCCGGAAGTGTTCCAGGCGGACCTCGCCAGCCTCGACATCAACGACAACGTGCGCTTTTCGGACCTGGCCGGCACCGCGGACGTGACGCCGGTCATCACCGGGCGGGACTTCGTGATCGCGACTGTCGCAGCGCCCACCAAGGGCGCCGAGCCGGCGGCCGACCCGAATGCCCCGGCCGCAGCAGCCGCGCCCGCCAAGGGCAAGGCCGCTCCCGCCAAGGCAGCCGCGCCGGCAGGCGGCACCAAGGCCCCGTCCAAGCCGGCCGCCAAGAAGTAAAGCTGCCATGCTGCTATGGGTCGGCCTGGGCAACCCCGAGCCCGGCATGGCCCGGCAGCGCCACAACATCGGCTTCATGGCCATCGACCACATCGCGCGCCGCCACGGGTTCACCCCGTGGCGGCAGCGGTTCAAGGGCTGGGTGGCTGAGGGCGCGCTGGGTGCCGAACGCGTGCTGGCGCTGAAGCCCGGCACCTACATGAACGGCAGCGGCGAGAGCGTGCAGGCAGCGGCGGCGTTTTTCAAGCTGCCGCCTGAGGCGATCACCGCATTCCATGACGAGCTGGACCTTGCGCCAGGCAAGGTGCGGGTGAAGCGCGGCGGGGGCGCAGCCGGGCACAACGGGCTGCGCAGCATGGACCGCATGTTGGGCACCCCAGAGTACTGGCGCGTGCGGCTGGGCATCGGCCACCCCGGGCATAAGGACCGCGTGCACGGGCACGTGCTGGGCGACTTCCACAAGACCGACCAGGCCTGGGTTGCGGACCTGCTGGACGCGGTCGGCGACGCGGCGCCCATGCTGGCCGCTGGCCGGCACGAGGATTTCATGACGCGCGTCGCGTTGCTGACGCACGAGGGGACTAGATGATATGGGCTTCAACTGCGGCATCGTCGGCCTGCCGAACGTCGGCAAGAGCACGCTGTTCAACGCGCTGACCGCCACCGCCGGCGCGCAGGCCGCCAACTACCCGTTCTGCACCATCGAGCCCAACACCGGCCGCGTCGCGGTGCCGGACCCACGGCTGGATGAGCTGTCCAGCATCGGCAAGTCGAAAACGACGGTGCCGACCACCTTGGAGTTCGTGGACATCGCCGGGCTGGTGCGCGGGGCGTCGAAAGGCGAGGGCTTGGGCAACCAGTTCCTCGCCAACATCCGCGAAGTGGACGCCATCATCCATGTGCTGCGCTGCTTCGAGGACAGCGACGTGACCCATGTCGAGGGCAGCGTCGACCCGATCCGCGACGCGGAGACGGTGGAGACCGAGTTGATGCTGGCCGACTTGGACGGCATGGAGCGCCGGCTGCCTGCGTTGCAGAAAAAGGCGCGGGGCGGAGACCGGGACTCGCAGGCGCAAGTCGCGCTGATGGAGCCAATCGTGGCGGCGCTGCAGGCCGGGCACCCGGCGCGCACCGCCATTCCGGCGGAGGGCATCGAGGCCGCGAAACGCCTGCAACTCATGACCAGCAAGCCCGTGCTGTATGTCTGCAATGTCGAGGAGGGCGCGGCCGCCACCGGCAACGCCCACAGCGCCTGCGTGGCCGAGCGTGCGGCGGCCGAGGGCGCGGGCTGCGTGGTGGTGTCAGCCGCCATCGAGGCGGAGGTGAGCCTGTTGGCGGAGGAAGACCGTCGCGAGTTCCTGGACGGGCTGGGCCTCAGCGACAGCGGGCTAGACCGGGTGATCCGCGCGGGATACGCGCTGTTGGGCCTGGTCACCTACTTCACCGTGGGACCTAAGGAGACCCGCGCCTGGACCATCACCATGGGCACCAAGGCGCCCCAGGCGGCGGCGGTGATCCATAACGATTTCGAGCGCGGGTTCATTGCCTGCGAAACCATCGCCTACGCTGACTTCGTGGCCCTCAAGGGCGAAGCTGGCGCCAAGGAAGCGGGCCGGATGCGCGTCGAGGGCCGGGACTACGTGGTAAAGGACGGTGACGTGCTGCTGTTCCGCTTCAACGTCTAGCGACCTGGCTGCCCAGTGATGGAACTTGCAACCCGGCTGGACGTTTTGCAGACCGATCCACTTGACCTGTGAGGTAGCCATGACCCGCTCACGCATCCTGACGCTCGCCATCCTGCTTGCGGCGGTATCGCCCCTGCTGTCCGCTTGCGGCACGACCGCCGGCATCGGGCAGGACATCAGCGAGACCGGCCGCGCCGTGACCCGCAGCTCGGACACGGTGCGGAAGGGCCTGTGACCAAGGCCTAATTCGGCTACTCTACTCCCCTGATAGCAACCAGGGGCACGGCATGGACTTCGACCTGAACAACGAGCAGCGGCTCCTGCGCGATAGCGTCGACCGCTTGGTTGCCGACCGATACGGCTTTGAGGCCCGCCGTGGCTACCGCCGTGAGACGGAGGGGTGGAGCCGCGACATGTGGCGTCAGTTCGCTGAGCTTGGCATCCTGGGCCTGCCGTTCGCGGAGGCGGATGGCGGCTTCGGCGGCGGCGCGGTTGAGACGGCCATCGTCATGGAGGCGTTCGGTCGCGCTTTGGTGGTGGAGCCTTACTTCGCCACCGTCGTGATGTGCGGCAGCCTGTTGCGCCACTTGGCCTCAGACGACCAAATGGCCGCCCTTGTGCCCGTCATTGCTGCCGGGGACCGCGTGCTGGCCTACGCTCAGGTGGAGCGACAATCGCGCTACAGCTTGAACGACATCCAGACCCGGGCCGAGCCGGACCCGGACAGCGGCATGTGGCGCATCACTGGCGATAAAAGCCTGGTGCTGCACGGCGACAGCGCCGACACGTTGCTGGTCACGGCCCGCACCGCCGGCGAGCACCGGGAGCGGCACGGCATCGGGCTGTTCCTGGTGGACGCCGGCGCCCCCGGAGTGACCCGGCGCGGCTACCCCACCCAGGACGGCCTGCGCGCCGCCGAGGTGTCGTTCAATGCCGTGCCCGCCGAGGCCGTGGGCGACCCGCACGAGGCGTTGCCGGCGCTGGAGCGCGTGCAGGACGAAGTCCTAGCTGCGTTGTGCGCCGAGGCGGTCGGCGTGATGCAGGCCATGCACGACATGACAGTGGATTACCTGAAAACCCGGACGCAGTTCGGCCGCCCCATCGGCGACAACCAGGCGCTGCAGCACCGGGCAGTGGACATGTACGTGTCCCTGGAGCAAGCGCGCAGCATGGCGCTGTTCGGCACGATGATGTCCACCGACGCGGACGTGCCGGAGCGGACCCGGGCGCTGCATGCCGCCAAGGTGCAAATCGGGCGCAGCGGACGGCATATTGGCCAGGAGGCAGTGCAGTTGCACGGCGGCATCGGCGTCACGATGGAGTATGCGGTCGGTCACCACTTCAAGCGCATGACCATGATCGAGCGGTCGTTCGGCGACACCGACAGCCATTTGGCCGCCCTCGCCCGGCTGGGCGGATTGATTGCCGCGTAGTCCAGCAGGCAACCTGGATTCACCCTAAAGTCATGATTGCCTGCTATACGCCACATCCTCGAACCCGTGTTGAACATAGCAGAGCCATGTCCCGTACCGTTGCCTCCGTCGTCATGCTCGCCTTGGCCTGCGCGCTGCCCGCCGCGGCGCAGGAGCCGGCGTCCCCGTATGCCCTGTGCGAGGCGTCCATCACGCAGGCCGAGCGGCTGCACAAAATCCCCGACAAGCTGATGCCCGCCATCTCGCGCGTGGAGAGCGGCCGGCTTGACCCGGCTGCCAAGCGGGTGCGGGCCTGGCCGTGGACCATCAACGTGGAGGGAGCCGGCGCTTTCTTTGAGACCAAGGCGCAGGCCATCGCGGCCGTGCAGGCGCTACAGGCGCGGGGACCGCGGTCGATTGACGTGGGCTGCATGCAGGTGAACCTGCGCCACCATCCCAAAGCCTTCACTGACCTGGAGGACGCGTTCGACCCCCCGGCAAACGCGCGCTATGCGGCAAAATTCCTGTCATCGCTATACCGTCAGACCGGCAACTGGAACCTGGCCACGGCGGCTTACCACTCGCAGGACGCGGAGCGCGGCGAGGATTATCAGCGCCGGGTGTTCGGCCGGGTCATGGCACCGATGGGCGCGACCCGGCCGGCTGGCCCAAAATCACCTTATGCAGCCTGGCCGCCGCCCGGCGTCGCGTTCGGGGCGTTGCCGCCGCAAAGCTTCGCGTTCGGCGCTTTCGCGCCGGCGCAAAACAGCGTGCTTGTTACCCCGTTGCAGACCCGCGTCCGCCGCTGATCAGCCGACAGCGCGGCGATACAGGTGCCAGGTCGCGTGCCCCAGCACCGGCACGGCGACAGCCAGGCCCACGAACAACGGCAGGCAGCCCAACGCCAAGATGATCGCGACCGTCAGGCCCCATGCCGCCATCGTCACCGGGTTTTTCAGCACGAGGCGCACCGAGGTCTGCACGGCGGTGAGCGGGCTCACGTTGCGGTCCAGCAGCATCGGGAACGAGACGGCGGAGATGGTGAGCACGACGACGGCAAACAGCGCGCCCACCAAGTTGCCGACCACAATCAACCGTCCCAAGGCGGGCGACGCCTGGATTTCCGCCAGGAAACTATCCATCGACTGAAGGTCCATGTTGCCGACCGTCACTGCAAAGATGGCGCGTGCGGCGCCGATCCACAGCGCGAACAGGACGAACAGCAACAGGCCCAGCGCCGCGATCTTCACGAACGCAGGAGAGCGGAACGGATCGAACGCGTTGCGCCAGGACACCGGCAACCCAGCCTCTCGCCGCCGGCTGATTTCGTACAGGCCGACCGCCAGCACAGGTCCCATCAACGACAACCCGGCCACCAGCGGGAACACCAACGGCAGGATCACCCCGCCATAGGCCGCACGGGCACCGATGAATACGACCATGGGATACAGCATCGCCAGGAACAGCAACTGCGTCGGAACTGCCATGAAGTCCGCCCAGCCCTCACGCAAGGCATGTCCGAGGTCCTCGATCCCAATTCGCCGCACGACCGGCTGTTCGACGACGTCTTGGCGCAGAGTTGACGCGGTGTTGCCCATGGTGTCGCTCCCCGTCCTTAAGGGGCAACGCTAGCACCCGCTTGGTGCGGAATGCACGGTAAAGTTGCGTATGCCTGGCCTACTCCGAGGCGCTCGCCAACTGATAGCCCCGGAACTGCTGCCGCAGCGCCAGCTTGTTCAGCTTGCCGGTCGCGGTGTGCGGCAGTTGCTCCACCACCACGACCTCGTCCGGCGTCCACCATTTCGCCACCCGGTCGGCATAGGACGCCAGCAACGCGTCGGCATCAATGGTGCGGCCGGGCTTGGCGACCACGATCAGCAACGGGCGCTCGTCCCATTTCGGGTGCCGCGCCGCGACGATGGCTGCCTCCGCCACGTCAGGATGCTCGACGGCGATGTTCTCAAGCTGGATCGAGCTGATCCACTCGCCGCCGGACTTCACGATGTCCTTGGTGCGGTCGGTGATCTCCATGAAGCCGTGCGGGTCGATGGTGGCCACGTCCCCGGTCGCGAACCAGCCGTCGGCGTCGGTCGCGTCCTCGTCCATGTTCATGTAGCGCCGCGTCACCCACGGGCCGCGCACCACGAGGTTGCCGTAGGTCGTGCCGTCCCACGGCAACTCGGCGCCGGTGTCGTCGATGATCCGCAAATCCAGGCCCGGCACCGCCCGGCCCTGCTTGTACGGCAGCCGACGCGCTTCCTCGTCCGGCAGGGTGTCGAAGCCGGGCTTGGGCGCGTAGCACGTCCCAAGCGGGCTGGTTTCCGTCATGCCCCAGGCGTGATCGACGCGCACGCCGTAGTCGCGCTCGAAGGTGTCGATCAGCATGGCCGGGCAGGCCGACCCGCCGCAAATCAGCCGCTTCAGGGTGTCGAACTTGCCTCCTGTGCTGCGCAGGTGTTGCAGCAGGCCCATCCAGACCGTCGGCACGCCGGCGGATATCGTGACGCGCTCATCGTTCACCAGTGCAAGCACGCTAGGCCCATCCAAGTGACGGCCCGGCATCACCAGGCTCGCGCCCACCATCGGCGCGGCATAGGGCAGGCCCCAGGCGTTCACATGGAACATCGGCACCACCGGCATCACCCGATCCATGCTGCGCAGGCCGAACACGTCGGCGAGGTTCACGGCGTAGGCGTGGATCAAAGTGCTGCGATGGCTGTACAGCACGCCCTTCGGCCGGCCGGTGGTGCCGGAGGTGTAGCACAAGGCGCTGGCCTGCTCCTCGTCCAGCCGCGGCCAGGCGTAATCCGCGTCGCTGTCCGCCAGCAACGTCTCGTAGCACAGCAAATCCTGGCCCGGCGCCAGCGCAACCTCCGCCATGCCGTCCATGCCGGTCATCAGCACGATGATCCGGATTGCGGGCACGTGCGGCGCGATGGCGGCCAGCAAGGCCGTGAACGACGGGTCGGCGAACAGCACGACGCTGCCGGCGTCACGCAGGATGTGGGCGATATCCTCGGGCGCCAGCCTGGGGTTCACGGTGTGCACGATGGCGCCCATCCCGGACACGGCGTAGTACAGCTCCAGGTGCCGGTGCCCGTTCCAGGCGAGCGTCGCCACCCGGTCGCTCGGCTGGACATTGAGGGACAGCAAGGCGCGGGCTAGCCGCCGGGCGCGTTCCTCGACGCCGGCATAGGTGGTGCGGTGCAACGCACCGTCGCCCTCGCGGGACACCACCTCGGCGCTCCCGTGGTGCCGAGCGGCGTGGGTGATGATCCCCGAAATCAGCAGCGGCTGCGATTGCATCAGTCCAAGCATGGCCGTTCCCCGTGGTTTGGCGATTTTCCCCACGATGGACGGCCTCGGCCCGGCTGTCACCCCGCCGCGGTTGCTGGCCCGGCCCGGCTGCCTTACCGTCCGTCGCACATAAGGGAGCCGGGCATGTCAGGCTTTGCAAGCACCACCGACCTCGCTGACAAGACCATCAGCTTCGACGAGCTGGCGCCGGGCCTGTACGGCTACACGGCCGAGGGGGACCCGAACTCCGGCGTCGTGGTGGGGGAGCATAGCGTGCTGGTGGTGGACGCGCAGGCCACGCCCGCCATGGCGCAGGACGTGATCGCCCGCATCCGCACCGTGACTGACAAGCCCATCAAGCATGTGGTGCTGAGCCACTACCACGCCGTCCGCGTGCTGGGCGCCAGCGCCTATGTGGGCGCGGAGGTCATCGCGTCGGACGTGTGCCGGGCCATGACGTTGGAGCGCGGGCAGCAGGACACCGACAGCGAGATCGGCCGCTTCCCGCGCCTGTTCCGCTGCAAGGAGAGCATCCCCGGGCTGACGTGGCCCACGTTAACGTTCCAGAAACGGATGACGCTGTATCTTGGCGCCCGGGAGGTGCAGATCATCCATATCGGACGCAGCCACACCGCAGGCGATACCGTCGTTTGGCTGCCAAAGGAGCGCGTGCTGTTCAGCGGGGACGTGGTGGAGTTCGGCGCGACGCCCTATTGCGGGGACGCGCATTTCGCGGACTGGCCCGCGACGCTGGCCGCGGTCGAGGCGCTGGGGGCGGAGGCGCTGGTGCCGGGCCGTGGCCGCGCGCTGAAAAACCGGGCGGAGTGCCAGGAGGCGATCGAGGGCACCCGCGCCTTCACCTCGGACCTGTTCGCCACCGTGAAGCGCGCGGGCGACGCCGGGCTCAAGGAGGTGTATGACCTGGCGATGGCCGAGCTGCGTCCCAAATACGGGAACTGGGTCATTTTTGAGCATTGCATGCCATTCAACGTCACCCGAGCTTACGACGAGGCCCGTGGCCTCGACCATCCGCGCATCTGGACCGCCGAGCGGGACATCGAGATGTGGCAGGCGCTGGAGCGCGGCGCGCCGGTGCCGACCGCGGAGGCCTGATGCCGCACAGCCCGCCCCGCTATCCCCCGGCGCCCCGCCCGGAAACGGAGCGGCGTCACCCGGCGGTGATCGTCGGCGGCGGGCTGGTCGGGCTGACGTTGGCGCTCGACCTGGCGCAGCGCGGCGTGCCGGTTGTGGTGCTGGACGACGACGACACCGTGAGCGTCGGCAGCCGCGCCATCTGTTTCGCCAAGCGCACGCTGGAGATTTTTGGCCGGCTCGGGCTGGGCCAGCGGATGCTGGACAAGGGCGTGATTTGGAATGTCGGCCGGGTGTTCGCCGGCGACCGCCAGGTGTTCGAGTTCGACCTGCTGCCGGAGGACGGGCACGAGTACCCCGCCTTCATCAACCTGCAGCAGTACTACGCCGAGGAGTGGCTGGTGGAGGCGTGCGAGGCGACCGGCCTCGTGGACCTGCGCTGGCGTCACCGGGTGACCGCGGTGCAGTCCCGGCGCGACGGCGTCGATGTGGAGCTGGACACGCCGGACGGGCCATACCGCCTAAGCGCCGACTGGCTGCTGGCGGCTGACGGCGCGCGCAGCTTCGTGCGGGAGCAGCTCGATCTGCCCTTTACCGGCAAGACGTTCCGTGATCGCTTCCTGATCGCCGACGTGGTGATGCAGGCGCCGTTCCCGACCGAGCGCTGGTTCTGGTTCGACCCGCCATTCCATCGCAACCAGTCCGCCCTGCTGCACAAACAACCGGACGGCGTGTGGCGCATCGATCTGCAGCTCGGCTGGGACGCGGACCCGGACGAGGAACGCCGGCCGGAGCGCGTCATCCCGCGCGTCGCCGCCATGCTGGGCTCGGACGTCCCGTTCACCCTGGAGTGGGTCAGCGTCTATACCTTCCGTTGCCGGCGCCTGGAGCGGTTCGTGCACGGCCGCGTGGTGTTCGTGGGCGACAGCGCGCACCAGGTCAGCCCGTTCGGCGCGCGCGGCGGCAATGGCGGGGTGCAGGACGCTGACAACCTGGGCTGGAAGCTCGCGGCGGTGGTGCAGGGCCACGCGGACCCGGCGCTGATCGACACCTACGACACCGAACGCATTCCGGCGGCGGACGAGAACATCCTGCACAGCACCCGCGCCACCGACTTCATCACGCCAAAGACCGACGCCGCGCGCGCCTACCGGGATGCGGCCCTGGCGCTTGCGGAGCGCCACGCGTTCGCGCGGCCGCTGGTGAACTCCGGCCGCCTGTCCCGTCCGGCGCGGGTGCCGGTCCAGGGCGACAGCGATTGGTGGCCCGGCTGCCTGCCGCCCGGCAGCCCGGCCGAGGACGCGCCCATGGAGCGGGACGGCCGTCCGGACTGGCTGCTGCGCCACCTGGGCGGCGCGGGGTTCACGCTGCTAGCGTTCGGCGCAGACCCTCCGGCGGTGCCGGGCGTCCGGACCGTGCGGGTCGCGCCCGAAGCGCTGCATGACGTGCGCGGCCTGGCTGCCCTGCGCTATGGCGCGACGCCGGGCGTGTGCGTGTTGTTGCGCCCGGACCAGCACGTCGCGGCGCTGTTCCGGCAGTTCGACGCCGCGCGCATTCAAGCAGCCGTCGCCACCGGGTATCCGGCGTTCGAGACGGCGGCATGACGCTCGACCTTTCGCCGCGGCTGTCCGACCCGGACGGGCTGTTCGCCGCGCTGGTGGCGGCGCATGACGGGCTGGACCCGGCCGCGTCCCGTCGGCTGGACGCGCAGCTCGTGCTGTTGCTGGCCAACCACATCGGCGACCAGGATGTCGTGATCGAAGCGATCCAGGTCGCGCAAGCCACAGGAGACTTCCCGTGAACGTCACGCTCCGCCACGCCGCCGCTGGCCTGTCCGACCAGTACATGACCGGCTTCGGCAACGGCTTCGAGACCGAGGCCTTGCCCGGCGCGTTGCCGGTGGGCCGCAACTCGCCGCAGCGCTGTCCCTATGGGCTGTATGCCGAACAGTTGTCCGGCAGCCCGTTCACCGCGCCGCGCACCACTAATGAGCGGTCCTGGCTGTATCGCATCCGCCCCACCGTGAAGCACTGGGGCCGGTTCCAGCGCGCCGACGCCGGATTGTGGCGCAGCGCGCCGTGCGCCGAGGTCGAGCTGCCGCCGGCGCCGATGCGGTGGGACCCGCTGCCGATGCCATCCCGGCCGCTCAGCTTCTTGGACGGGCTGCACACCGTCACCACCGCCGGCGACGCGGGCGCGCAGGCGGGCATGGCGGCCAGCGTGTATTTGGCGAACCGGCCGATGCAGGACGAATACTTCTACAACGCCGATGCCGAGATGCTGGTGGTCCCGCAACAGGGCCGGATGCTGTTCCGCACCGAGTTCGGCCGGATCGACGCCGAACCGGGCGAGGTCATGGTGCTGCCGCGCGGGGTGAAGTTCGCTGCCGTGCCAATGGACGGCGAGGCGCGCGGCTACGTGTGCGAAAACTACGGCGGCGCGTTCACCTTGCCGGAGCGCGGGCCAATCGGCGCCAACTGCCTGGCCAACCCGCGCGACTTTATGACCCCCGTCGCGGCCTACGAGGACCGGGAAGCGCCGTCCCGCTTGTATGTGAAGTGGGGCGGGACGCTGTGGGCGGCGGACATCGGCCAAAGCCCGCTGGACGTGGTGGCGTGGCACGGCAACTACGCGCCCTACAAGTACGACCTGCGCCGCTATTCCCCGGTGGGGCCGCTGCTGTTCGACCACGCCGACCCCAGCATCTTCACCGTGCTGACGGCGCCCTCCGAGACGCCGGGCACTGCCAACATCGACTTCGTGTGCTTCCCCGACCGCTGGCTTGTGGCCGAGGACACGTTTCGCCCGCCCTGGTATCACCTGAATGTCATGAGCGAGTTCATGGGGCTGATTTACGGCCAGTATGACGCCAAGCCGCCCGTGGCGGGCCAGCCGGGCTTCGTGCCGGGCGGGTTCAGCTTGCACAATGCCATGCTGCCGCACGGCCCGGACACGCAGGCGTTCCTGCGCGCCAGCGCCGCGCCGCTTGCGCCGCACAAGCTTGAGGGCACGATGGCGTTCATGTTCGAAAGCCGCCACCCGCAACGGGTGACGCGCTTCGCGGCCGAGACGCCCGCGTTGCAGGCGGGATACCAGGACTGCTGGGCTGGCCTTCCGAAGCTGTTCGATCCGCACACCCGCTGAGTTGCCCGGGAGGCCACCGTGACCATCGACCATACCCACGACCCCAGCCTGCAAAGCTGGGTCACGAGCGCAAACGGCCATGCGGACTTCCCGATCCAGAACCTGCCGTTCGGCGTGTTCAGCCCGCTGGCCGGCGCGCCGCGCGGCGGCGTGGCGATCGGCGACATGATCCTCGACCTGCGCGCCGTGCACGAGGCCGGGTTGCTGGACGAGGAGGCGCAGGCGGCGGCCCATGCCTGCATCGGGCCGACGCTGAACCCGTTCCTGGCGCTCGGCGCCGCGCCGCGGCAGGCGTTGCGGGACGCCGTGAGCGCCCTGTTGCAGGAGGGTTCGGACGAACGGCCGCACCTGCTGCGCCGCGCCGCGGACTGCATGATGTACTTGCCGGCGCACGTGGGGGACTACACCGACTTCTACGCCGGCATCCACCACGCCGAGGGGGTTGGCCGGCTGCTGCGCCCGGACCAGCCGTTGCCGCCCAACTACAAGTGGGTGCCAATCGGCTACCACGGCCGTGCCAGCAGCCTGCGCCTGTCGGGCGAAGTGCGCCGCCCGAACGGCCAGCGCAAGCGGGCTGAGGAGGACGCGCCGGCTTTCGGGCCGAGCCGCGGCCTCGACTACGAAATGGAGCTGGGCATCTGGGTCGGACCCGGCAACGCGCTCGGCACCAGCATCCCCATCGGCCAGGCGGCCGGGCACATCGCCGGGTACTGCCTGCTGAACGACTGGTCGGCGCGGGACATCCAGGGCTGGGAGTACCAGCCGCTCGGCCCGTTCCTGGCGAAGTCGTTCTGCACGACGCTCAGCGGCTGGATCGTTACCCCCGAGGCGCTGGCGCCGTTCCGCGCCCCGCAGCCGCCGCGTCCGGACAGCGACCCGGCGCCGCTGCCCTACCTGCACGACGCAGCCGACCAGGCAACCGGGGCGCTTGACCTCACGGTGGAGGTGCTGCTGAGCACAGCCGCCATGAAGCGGCAGGGCTTGGCGCCGCATTTGCTGTCAGCCGGGTCGTCGCTGGACCTGTACTGGACGCCGGCGCAACTGCTGGCCCACCACGCCAGCGGCGGCTGCAACCTCAACCCCGGCGACCTGCTGGGCACCGGCACCATCTCCGCGCCCACCCCGGACGGTTGCGGCAGCCTGTTGGAGATCACTGCCGGCGGGCGCACGCCCATCACGCTGCCGTCCGGGGAAGTACGTCGGTTCCTGGAGGACGGGGACGAGGTGGTGCTGCGCGCCCGTGCCCAGCGCCCAGGGGCCGCGACCATCGGGTTCGGGGAGTGCCGCGGGATGGTGCTCCCCGCGCTCTAGCTTCGCCCATGCACGCCGCCGAACAGTTTGAACTCATCCTGTTGCTGATGGCCGTCGTGGTCGGGCTGGAGCTGCTGGCCCGGCGGGTCAACCTGCCGCCCGCCGCCGCGCTGATCCTGGGCGGCATCGTGCTGGCGCTCGTTCCCACCATGCCGGAAATCAAGCTCGACCCGAACCTCGCCTTGGTGCTGTTCCTGCCGCCGCTGCTGATGGCCAGCGCATACCTCACAGTTTGGCGGGACTTCCTCGCCAACATCCGCATCATCCTGCAGCTCGCCGTTGGCGCCGTGGTGTTCACGACGCTGGTGGTGGGCGTGGTGGCGCACCTGGTGCAGCCCTCGTTGCCCTGGGCCGCCTGCTTCGCGCTGGGCGCCATCGTGTCGCCGCCGGATGCCGTGTCGGCCAAGGCGGTGCTGGCCCGGGTGAAGCTGCCGCCGCGCATGGTGGTGCTGCTAGAGGGCGAGAGCTTGGTCAACGACGCGACCGGCATCGTACTGTTCCGCCTTGCGGTTGCGGCCAGCCTGACGGGCGCCTTCAGCGCCGGCGACGCCGCCATCAGCTTCGGCGTGCTGGCGGCCGGCGGCGTCATGGCCGGCGTGATATTCGGGGCGCTGTCGCTCGTCTTGATGATCCGCCTGCGCGATCCGACCCTCGTGGCGGTCACCAGCCTGTTGGTGGCGTGGGCGTCTTACATCGGCGCCGAGGCGCTGCACATGTCCGGCGTCCTGTCCACCGTCGCGTGCGGCCTGGTTGTAGGCGTGTGGCAGCACCGCGTGCTGAGTGCGGCGGCGCGCACGCAGACCGGGGCAGTCTGGCAGGCGACTGTGTTCGTGCTGGAAAGCCTCGTGTTCATCCTGATCGGCCTGTCGCTGCGCGGCGTGCTGGAGCGGTTGGGCGGCACATGGGACAGCATCGCCGCGCTGCTGCCGGCGGCTTCGGCCATCGTGCTAGCGGTCATCCTGTCCCGCTTCGCATGGATGCTGCCCGCGACTTATCTGCCCCGCGCCCTTATCCCAGCGCTCCGGCGCCGGGACCCCTATCCGCCGCTCGCGGTGCCCATGGTCATGAGCTGGGCCGGCATGCGTGGCGTGGTGAGCCTCGCGGCTGCCTTGTCCTTGCCGGTGGAGTTCCCGCAGCGTGACTTCATCCTGGCCACGACATTCCTCGTGATCCTGGTGACCGTGCTGGTCCAGGGAGTGACGCTCGCGCCGTTGATTCGCCGGCTGCATCTGGGCGACTTCACGTTGCAGGGCACGCACACTCTCAGCGAGCACCAGGCGCGGGCGCATATGGCGCAGGCGCAACTGGACGTGGTGCACCGGGAGTCCGCTGGGCCGGACGGCACGCACCGCCATCCGCGGCTGGTCGAGCAGTATGGCTACCGCGCCCGTGCCTCGGCCCGGTTCAGCGAGGCGGCGGATGAACTGGGGTCGCACCGAGACGAGCACTTCCGAGTGGTGCTGGCTGCCATCGCCGCCGGGCGCGCCGAGCTGCTGCGGCTGCACCGTGCCGGGAAAATCCACGACAGCGTGCTGCACCAACTGGAGGGCGAGCTGGACCTTGAGGAGATGAGCGCCAGCCGGTTCAACCGGGAGGAGCAGCTTGGCCCGGGTGCCGCGATAGGGTAGCCCGGAGCTTTGGACAGCAAAGAGAGCCCGATGCCCGCGTTCGATGTGAAGAAGGTCGTGCTCGCCTACTCCGGCGGGCTCGACACCAGTGTGATCCTGCGGTGGCTGCAGACCACGTACCGGTGCGAAATCGTGACCTTCACCGCCGACCTCGGCCAGGGCGAGGAGCTGGAGCCGGCCCGGCGCAAGGCCGAGATGCTGGGTGTCACCGAAATATTCGTGGACGACCTGCGTGAGACCTTCGTGCGGGACTTCGTGTTCCCGATGTTCCGCGCCAACACGCTATACGAGGGCCAGTACTTGCTGGGCACCAGCATCGCCCGCCCGCTGATTGCGCAACGGCAGATCGAGATCGCCGAGCTGGTGGGCGCCGACGCGGTGGCGCACGGCGCGACCGGCAAGGGCAACGACCAGGTGCGCTTCGAAATCGCGTATTATGCGCTGAAACCGGACATCAAGGTGATCGCCCCTTGGCGCGAGTGGGACCTCACCAGCCGCACCAAGCTGCTGGAGTTCGCCGAGCGGCACCAAATCCCGGTGAGCCGGGACAAGCGCGGCGAAGCGCCGTTCAGCGTGGACGCCAACCTGCTGCACTCCAGCTCGGAGGGCAAAGTGTTGGAGGACCCGGCCGAGGAAGCGCCCGAGTTCGTTTACCAGCGCACCATCCGGCCGGAGGACGCGCCGGACTGCGCGACCGTCATCAGCATCGACTTCCACGCCGGCGACCCCACCGCCATCGACGGCGTGCCCATGTCCCCCGCCACGCTGCTGACCCGGCTGAACGAGCTGGGCCACGACAACGGCATCGGCCGGCTGGACCTGGTAGAGAACCGCTTCGTCGGCATGAAGTCCCGCGGCGTGTACGAAACCCCGGGCGGCACCATCCTGCTGGCCGCGCACCGCGCCATTGAGAGCATCACGCTGGACCGCGAGGCCGCGCACCTGAAAGACAGCCTGATGCCGCGCTACGCCGGGCTGATCTACAATGGATTCTGGTTCAGCCCGGAGCGGCGCATGTTGCAGGCTGCCATCGATGAGAGCCAACGCAGCGTGACCGGCCAGGTGCGGCTCAAGCTATATAAGGGCAACGTAAGCTGCGTCGGGCGCGACAGCCCGCACAGCCTATACTCCATGAAAACCGTGACCTTCGAGGAGGACCAGGGCGCCTACGACCAGTTCGACGCGCAGGGCTTCATCAAGCTGAACGCGCTCCGGCTGCGGCTGGGCGCCATGGCCGGACGCCGGGGAGGCAGCCTATGACCGTTTCGATGCACGCGGCCGCGGTGCCCACGTCGCTGCAGGTGCTGGACGCGCTGTCCGGCGTGTTGGAAAAGGCCGCCGCGCACTGCGAGGCGCGAAAGATCGAACCGGTCGTCCTGTTGGCGTCGCGCCTGTTCCCAGACATGCTGCCGCTCTTGCGCCAAGTGCAAATCGCCGCCGACTTCCCCAAGAACCTGTGCGCCCGGCTGGCTGGCGTGCCGATTCCCAAGATGCCGGACACCGAAACCAGCTTTGCCGAGCTGCGCACCCGGCTGGCCGACACCGCCGTCTTCATCGGCGGCCTGACGCCGCACCAGATCGACGGATCGGAGAACCGGGAGATCGCGTTCAAGGTGGCGGGACGGGAGATGCGGTTTACCGGGCAGGGCTATTTGCTGCACTTCATGCTGCCGAACCTGCATTTCCACGCCACCACCGCCTACGCCATCCTGCGGCACAACGGCGTGGAGCTGGGCAAGCGCGACTACATGGGCGCGGTTCCCGAGGTCGGCTAAAGCCCTCTTCCGCCATCGGAAGAGGGCTTTGATCCTAGGCCTTCGCCGCGTTCAGGAAGCCAATTGACGGAGCAAAGAAGTAGTCGCCGCCCTGTAGGGTGATGCTGGTCTTGAAGTCGAAATCCGCCGTATGCCCAGTGCGCCCGTCAGCGTCGTTCGCACCGTCCTGCCAGTGCGTGTCGCCCGTTCCGGCCCGGTTGGGTCGCTGGCCGATTGAGCCGTCTATGCCAGTGTCAGGCTTTTGAAAGTTCGGGTTCCCTGCCCAAGCGGCCTGGGTGAACTCGAACTGCTCGGTGATGTCAGCCATGTAGGCCATGAACAACAGGCCCACGCCATGCTCTGGCCGGTCGTCCTGTGGGAAGTCCGCTCCGGCCGTGCGCGGCTTGCGCTCGCCGTAGGTGATGCCCCGGCGTGCCATAATGCGGCTGCGCTCGGGCTTGAGGCCGGGTGGGCCGCTGGATGCGCCGTTGATCTCGGGTCTGCTGCGCGGGTTGGTTTTGCGAATATGGCCGCGGAACGGGCAAAGCAGGCCGGCGGCGTCGTCGCCATAATCGAAGTCGTTGGACGGCTTGCCGGCCACAGGCGTCGGTTCTTGCACCACTGGAGTTCCATCCTCGAAGCGTCCAACCACCATGGCCCCAGCCCGCTCCTTGTCCGCCTGCGGCAGTCTGAGCAGTTTGGCCAACTGGTCCTCTTGCTCCTTGAACCGCTTTACGTTCTGCTCGAGCTTGCGAAACACGAAGTAGCTGCCGCACGACATCGGAGTATGGCCGCCCGGGTCGGCAACCAGGAACTACGAGGGTGCGAACGCCGGGTCCCAGACTATATGGGCCTCGGTTGCCAAATCCTCCTGCAGGAACAAAGGTTGGCTGCGGCCGTCGACATAGCCGAAATGCTCCAACCCCTTCCTCTTTGAGTTGCCGCCCTTCTGCACGCGCCGCTGCGCCTCGCCGCGTTCCACGTTAGTGATCCGGACGCCGCTGCCGTTCAGCACGGCTTCGACAGCTTCCAGGCCGGTTGTGACGCCGTCCGTGCTGTCATCAGCCACCAGGATCATGGCGTCTGGCTCCAGCGTATCCGCCCAGTTGCTGTCCCAATGGCTGGAGGCCGGGTCGTTCAGGCCAGGCACGGGAGGCAAGCCCGCGAACTGCAAGGTCGGAAGTTGCCCGCGTGCCCGCATGCCGGCCTGGAACGCCGGATCAATAGGGTGGCGGCCGGCCGACGTGCCAAGCCGCTTATAGGCGCCGCGCGCCAGGAACACGCACACGACCCGCCCTCCATCCACATGGGTGGAGCGGTAGTCCTCAGCCTTGCGCAACTGTTCCAGCGCCGTGGTGACCAGCGGCGCCAGCTTATGCAGCACATCGGCAATGGCATCAGCGGACATGCCATCAAAGCTCAGGAATATGTTCCCGGTGTGGTCCCGGCCATGTCCCTTGAGGATGTTGGCCTGCATATCTTGCAAAAGCCCAAGCACATTGGGATCTTTAAGCGAGTCGTGCCAGCGGATCGGCTTGTCGAGCATTTGCGCCAAAGAAAGCGACATTCCAGCCTCCAAATTTTTTTGGCAGCGAAATGACGCTATGCGCGTGATCTTATTTTGCAATCATTATATTATAAAACGAGATCAAGTATTCGACAGTATCGCTGGCATCAGTTTTTGCGCTGCGTCTCTAAAAAACGCGTGACGCTGCCGTGCTGCGGACGCGCTACGCCGGAATTTACCAGAGTCGCCGCCACCGCCCACCGACGTCTTAAACGGCTGCCGGCAGGAGCGAACGCGCCGGCAGCCGTCCGCCGCGCCGCTACCCAACCCGGCCGCTCACCAGGTCCGTCACCACGCCCGGGTCCGCGAGCGTGCTGGTGTCGCCCAGCGCGTCGGTTTCGTTGGCCGCGATCTTGCGCAGGATGCGGCGCATGATCTTGCCGGACCGGGTTTTCGGCAGCCCCGGCGCCCACTGGATCGCGTCCGGCGAGGCAATCGGCCCGATCTCCTTCCGCACCCACGCCACCAGCTCCTTGCGCAGCGCCTCGGTTGGCTCCTCGCCGTTGATCAGCGTCACGTAGGCGTAGATGCCCTGGCCCTTGAGGTCGTGCGGGAACCCCACGACAGCCGCCTCCGCGACCTTGGGGTGCGCCACCAGCGCGCTTTCCACTTCGGCGGTGCCCATGCGGTGGCCGCTCACGTTAATCACGTCGTCAACCCGGCCGGTGATCCACCAGTAGCCGTCCTGGTCCCGCCGTGCCCCGTCGCCGGTGAAGTATAGCCCCTTGAACGTGGAGAAGTAAGTTTGCACGAAGCGCGCGTGGTCGTTGTACAGCGTGCGCATCTGGCCGGGCCAGCTATCGGCGATGCACAAGTTGCCCTCGACGGCGCCCTCCAGCACCTGGCCCTCGCCGTCCACCAGCACGGGATGGATGCCCGGCAGCGGCAACGTGGCGGAACCGGGCTTGACCGGCACGGCGCCAGGCAATGGTGAAATGAGGATGCCGCCGGTCTCCGTCTGCCACCAGGTGTCCACGATTGGGCAGCGCTCATCGCCGACCACGCGGTAGTACCACATCCAGGCCTCGGGGTTGATCGGCTCCCCCA
>CAXTCN010000033.1:0-44899 GCA_964242575.1 uncultured Acetobacteraceae bacterium
TCAACTACATCCGGCACTGCGGCTACGTCCAGTCAGGCTGAAAACGCTCTAAGACGCCCGCTTTCGACGGCATGCTGTGCCTCTATCTATTGCCAACAAACCCCTGCCACGAAGGTTGATGAGCGGAATATCCTACTCTGATGTCGTCAGCTCGGGGCGTTGCCGGCCCAGGCCAGCTCACCGCTCGCCGCGTCGAACAGATGGCAGATGGCGGGGACGACGGCGGCGTGCACGGTCTCGCCGATCCGCGCGCGGTAGTCCTTGTCGCCCTTGACCGAGACGAGCGCGTCGCCGAGGCGGTAGCTGATCATCGACGCCTCGCCAAGAAGCTCGATGGAGTAGATCGGAGCGACAACCTGGCCGCCGCCTTCGACGATCGCGGCGTCCTCGGCCCGGAAGCCCAGCGTGATTGGGCCGGAGGCGTCGCGCGGCAGGCCCTCGATCCGCGTCTGCGGCGCCTCGAAGACGCCACCCTGGATGCTGCCTTCGATCAGGTTCATGGCGGGCGAGCCAATGAAGCTTGCGACGAACGTGTTGGCGGGGTTGTCGTAGATGTCGGTGGGCGTGCCGACTTGCTGGATCAAGCCCTTGTTCATCACCACAACCCGGTCGGCCAGCGTCATCGCCTCGATCTGGTCATGGGTGACATAGACGGTGGTCACCTTAAGGTCGTTCTGCAGGTGCTTGATCTGCGCCCGGGTCGAGACGCGCAGCTTGGCGTCGAGGTTCGACAGCGGCTCGTCCATCAGGAACACCGTGGGCTGTCGCACGATGGCCCGCCCGAGCGCCACCCGCTGCCGCTGCCCGCCCGAGAGCTCGGCCGGACGGCGTTGCAGGAAATCCAACAACTCGACCGTTCGCGCGGCCTTCATGACCCGGTCGTGGTGCTCCGCCTTCGCCACCTTGCGGACCCGCAACGGGAAGCGAATGTTCTCGTAAACCGTCAGGTTGGGATAGAGGCCATAGGACTGGAACACCATCGAGATGTCGCGGTCCTTGGGCTCGAGGTCGTTGACGACGCGGCCGCCAAGCCAGATCTCGCCCTCGGTCACGTCCTCCAGCCCCGCGATCATCCGCATCGTCGTGGTTTTGCCGCAGCCCGAGGGGCCGAGCAGCACCAGGAACTCCTGGTCGGCGATGTCGAGGCTGAAGTTATCGACGGCGACGTAGGCGCCCCAGCGCTTGCTGACGTTCTTGAGACGAAGCTCTGCCATGCCAGTTCCCTCAGCCTTTGACTGCGCCGGCGGTCAGGCCGCTGACGATCTGCTTTTGGAAGAATAGCACCAGCAAGAACAACGGTGCGATGGCCGAAACCACTGCGGCGACGGCATACATCACCTTGCCCTCGGCCTGGGTTGAACCAAGGAAGCCCGCGATCTTCGGCACCATCGTCTGGTTTTCCTGGCTGAGCAGCATCGAGGTCACGGCGAAGTCGTTGTAGGCCAGCAGGAAGCTGAACAGCCCGGTCGTCACCACGCCCGGCCACATCACCGGGATCACCGCCAGCCGGAATGCCTGGAACCGGGTGCAGCCGTCGACCATGGCGCTTTCGTCGAGATCCTTGGGGATCGACAGGAAAAACGAATGCAGCATCCAGAGCGTGAACGGCTGGTTGATCGCCACCAGCACGACGATGGTGGTTGGTAGGATTCCCCACACGTTCAGCTCAAAGAACGGCAGCAGGTAGCCTGAAACCAGCGTGACGTGCGGCATGGCGCGAAAGACCAGCGCAGCCATAAGAATCCAGAAGGTGTAACGAAAACCCGAGCGGGCGAGCGCATAGCCGCCGAGCGTGCCGATGGTCAGCGAGAGCGCCGTCACCGACAGGGTCACGATCAAAGTGTTGACGGCAGACTTCCAGAAATCCTCCAATATCCAAGCGCCGTGGTAGCCCGCGCCGGTGAAATGGCCGCCGGTCTGCGCCACCGTCTTCGGCCCGGTAATCGCATTCAGCCAGTCGGTGCGCGAAAAGAAATCCGCCTCGGCCTTGAAGGACCCCCAGCCAGTCCAGAGAAACGGGAAAGCGGCGATGACCAGCCAGAGGATGACGAACCCGGTCGAGAGCAGGGCCAAAGGCATGGAGCGACGTTGTGCGCGACTGGACATCTCGGCCCTCCTCAGGCCTTGCGGTTGAAGTCGCGCCAGGTGCGGATCAGTACCGGCGTGAGCAAAACCACCACGCCGATGATTGTCAGCATCGAAGTGGCAGCGGCCGAGCCGAACAGCGGCGTGTCGGTGCCGCGCAGGTCGTTGAAGATCAGGTAGCTGAGCGAGGTGGCGTTGGCTGCGGCGCTGAAACCGATGATTGGCTCGAACACCCGGAAGTTGTCCATGAGCTGCACCAGCGCCACGAAGGTCGCGAGCGGCGCCAGGTGGGGTATGACCACGAAGCGGATACGCTCCCAGCGGCTGGCGCCGTCGATCATCGCCGACTCGAGCGTGTCGCCCGGCACGGTCTGCAGGCCGGCATAGAACACGACGAAGCTGAACGGCGCCATGTGCCAGATGCCATAGACAAAGAGCGTCACCCAGGTCAGCGTCGGCGATGCCTTGAGCGACAGTTGCGGGTCGTTGAACAGGAGTTGGAGGTTGGCGCCGATCACGCCTTGGCTGTCGATCATCCAGAACAGCACCAGCGAGCCCACGAGCGGGGTCACGATCATCGGCAGCAGCGAGAAGAAGATGACGGGGCCTTTGATGAGCCTCGGGACCGAGTTGACAGCGAGCGCGATGACGAAGCCCAGCACGATCACCAGCGGGGTCACGAGCATCGTGTAGGCGATGGTGAAGGTGAGCGCGGCGTAGAGCGGCAGGTTGAGGATGGCGTGGAGGGCAGCGCCAGGACTTGGGCTCTCGCGCCAGATGCGCGCGACTTCGCCGAACGCGAGATGGCTCGGATTGGCGTAGGTGCCCAACCAATTGAACTCGCCCATCGGACTGTCTGCACGCTGCTTCGCCATGGCGGCTGCATCGACCCGCACCTCGTCGGTGCATCCGAACGGCCCGCAATTCTCGACCTTAACCAAGATTTGCTCATGCTCGACAAAGAGCGACTGATAGGCCACCGAGAGGATCGGCAAGGCGATGAACAGCAGCATCACGACTAATGACGGCAGGATAAAGAATAGGAATGTCCGGTGCCGCATGGTGGTTCCCCTGCTGGTCAGGTGCCGCCGTCACCGCAAGTAACCGGCCTCCTTGGCGGCGGTGTCGTAGGCCCGGGTCGCGTCCGCCAGCGCTTGTTCGGCGCTTCCTTGTCCCTGCATGAACCGGGCCAGGTTGTCGCCGATCGCGGTGAACAGCACGCCCATGTAGGGCAGCATCGGGAATGGCTTCGCGCCGGCCTTCATGGTCGCAACCACGCCCGCGGCCGCCGGCGTCGGCTGGTAGCCCGTGATAAGCCAGACGGCGGCGGCGGCGTGCTCCTTGGCGACCTCTGGCCTGATCGCGTGCATCATCGCCTGGAACGACGCCTCGGCGTCCTTGTCCGAGATGTTCTTAGCAATTACGAATCCGTCCCACCACAGCGTCGCCGCCGGGGCCGTCCCGCCGCCGACGGTGGGTGCCGCCGCAAACACCGTGTTCTTGGCGATCTCGGGCGCAGGCCCCGCCGGATCGATCAGCGCCGCAGCGCGCGAGCCCCAGCCGTTCAGCATCGCCGCCTGCCCTGCCTCCCAGAGCGGTTTGATCGAGTTGGTGTTGTACGTCATGAAATCCGGGCCCATGTACGCGCTGAGCGCCTTCATCACCTCGAGCGCCTTGACGCCCTTGGCGTTGTTGATGCTGGCGTTGGCGGTGCCCGGCTTGAAGAACTCGCCGCCGAGGCCGACGTACATGTTCACGAACTCCTCGGCCAGGTCGAAGCCCGGCTTGTTGTTCGCGGCAAGCGGGTTCTGCATCAGGCCTTTTTCGCGGATCACCTTGGCGCTGGCGAGCATGTCCTCATAGGAGGTGGGCGGCTTGAGGCCGGCCTTTTCCAGGATGTCCTTGCGATAGTGCAGATGCTGGGCATTGGCCATGAAGGCGATCGCCAGGACCTTGCCGTCGATGCGGATTTTCTGGCCCTCGGTCAGGTTCTGGCCGTATTTGGCGACCAGGTCGTCGAGCGGGCGGATCAGGCCTGCGTTCAGCAACGGCACCATCGAGTTGTTCGCCACCATCGCCACCGTATAGGTCGCCGGGTTGGTGGTCAGCGCCGGAACCTGGATGTTCTTGTGCTCGGTGGTCTGGTTCTTGGTGACGGTCACGCCCGGACCGGCGCATTTCTCCGCGCCGCTCGCAACTACATGCAGGGCCGCGAAATCGTTGGAGAGGATGCGCACCGAGCCTGAGCCGATGCCGCAGTCGGCCTTGGCGATTGCGGCGGACGCGAGCAACGCACCGCTGGCGAGGGTGATCCCGAAAAGCTTGTTCATAGGCTCTCCTGTGCGGCGAACGCCGCGCTGCGAAACGGCTCCACGAAGGATTTGCATAGGCTTGGATGATCGGCCACAGAGCGTCACACATCGCGGCGGACAAGGGAACCAGCGGATGACGACGCGGCACGTCGACAACAAGCGGCGGCTCCTGAACGCGCTGGCGATGCTGGCGGAAGCGGCGCCGGGCGAGGTCGGCGCCCGGCTGGCAGCGATCTATCATCCGGATGCGGAGTGGCGCGGCGCGCATCCTCTCAACGAGATGCGCGGGACCGAAGCAGTCGCGGCCAAGGTTTGGACGCCGCTGTTGCGCGCGTTCCCGGACTTGGAACGGCGGGAGCTGATCGTGACCGGCGGTGAGTTCCAGGATCGCGACTACGTTGCAACGGTCGGGCACTACTGCGGCACATTCCGCGCCGACTGGCTGGGCATCCCCGCGACAGGGCGCCCGGTTTACCTCCGCTACGGCGAGGTGCACGAAATCCGCGACGGGCTGATCGTCCAGAGCAGCTGCCTGTGGGACATCCTCGACGTGATCCGCCAAGCCGGCTTCTGGCCGATTGCGCCAAGCCTTGGCACCGAGGGCATGTGGCCCGGCCCAATCACCGGCGATGGCATCGTGCTCCACGGCACCGATCCCATGCACTCCGCCGCGAGCCTCGCCCAGACGCTCGCGATGCATCAGACGCTTGGCGATTATGACGACGCAAGCGGCGCTGGCCGCGAGGGGCTGTTGAACATGCCGCAGAAGCAGCACTGGCATCCGAAAATGATGTGGTACGGCCCATCCGGCATAGGGACGACGCGCGGGCTTCAGGGCTTTGTCGATTACCATCAGCTCCCCTTCCGAATCGCCTTCCCCAGTCGCAAGGGCGGCGGCCACTACATCCGAATCGGCGACGGTCACTACTCCGTCACTGGCGGCTGGCCCAGCGTCTTCGCCATGCATGCCGGCGGCGATTTCCTCGGCGTCGGGCCAACCGGGCGAGCCGTCACCATGCGGGTGATGGACTTCTACTTGCATCACGAAGGGCTGATCCGCGAGAACTGGGTCCCTCTCGACGTGCTCGACCTCCTGCGGCAGATTGGGATTGACGTGCTGGCGCGGATGCAGAGCCATTTCCGCCGTTGACGGCCAAGTGGACTGCGCGCGGGCAGGCGACAACAGGAGGTCTCGGTTTGCCTGACGACTCCGCCCCTTTGCTCCCGGGTAGCGTAGCCGGGAGCAAGAAACCTTTCGACATCGATGAGGCGTTCCACCGCTTGCGCGCGGCCTGCGCCCGCCTGCCCAAGGCGGCGATGTTCCAACTCCGGGACGAAGGCTACCACACCCCCTACGAACAGCTCGTTGCCAGCCTAATCAGCGCCCGCACGCTGGACGAAACCACGATCCCGGTCTGCCATCGCCTGTTCGCCCGCGCCCGCACGCCCGCGGCGATGGCGGCGCTGGATGAAGCCGAGCTGGCCGCCCTGCTGCGCGGAGCCACCTTCCCGGAGCCGAAGGCGCGCGACATCCTTGCCCTGTCCGGCATTATCCTGGAGCGCCACGGCGGCCAGGTCCCGGACACGCTGGAGGGGCTGACGGCGTTCCGCGGCGTCGGTCCGAAAGTGGCGGCGCTCACGTTGGCAGTCGGCTTCGGCAAGCCTGCCATCTGCGTGGACATCCACGTCCACCGGGTCACCAACCGCTGGGGCTACGTCGCCGAGTCCACGCCCGAGCGCACCATGAACGCCCTCGCCAGCAAACTGCCGCAACAGTACTGGATCGAGATCAACGAGCGCCTGGTGCCATTCGGCAAGCGCATCTGCACCGGGCCGCGGCCGAGATGCCCGGCTTGCTCGCTGCTTTCCATGTGCCGGCAGGTGGGCGTAAGTTAGCGTTGTATGCGGCGGGCGTGGCGATGCTGGACATCCTCGTTCGACGCCTCGCGATGGGCTTGCAGGCGCGCGACGAAAATGTCGGCCGCGCGCGAGATATGCTGTCGTCCCAAGCCCTCCGCCCTGTCTCCATCGCCGGCGACCACTGAGTCCAGGATCGCTGCGTGCTCATCCCAGATGGCGCCGGAAATCCGCTCGCCGGCGCGCAGCACTTCGCCCATGACGCGCCGCAGGTAGTGCCAGTGCGGCGCCGTGGTGTCGCCGATCAGGGAGTTGCCCGAAACCTCGTATAGGAACGAGTGGAACGCCATGTCCGCCGCGATCTGCTTCGTGACCGACCCGCTTCCGACGGCCGCACGGCCCTGCTCGATAAAGGCCGGTCCCTCCGCCCTCGCGCGCTTGGAGCCGTGCTCGGCCGCCATCCGTGCCGCAAGCCCCTCCAACACCGCCCGGACCTCATACAGGTTTCGCACGAACTCCACATCCAGCGGAGCGACCACAAGCCCACGACGTGGCGCATCCCGGACAAGCCCATGGTTGCGCAGCAGCAACAGGGCCTGCTGCACCGGCTGGCGCGACACGCCGTAGGCCGTCGCCAGCTCGTCCTGGATCAGCCGGGTGCTGGGAAGCAGCTTGCCCTCGGCGATCTCCGACAGGATTGCCTCGTAAACCTGTTCGACGAGGCGGGGTTGGCTGGCGATTGCGCGCATGGGGGTCCTGACTGGGTTTGGCGGCGCCGGATCAACTTCTCCGGAGCTTTTGAAAAACCGTTGCACATTTTTGCATTCGAAATATGAATTCGGCATTCTGAATTCAAATAGAAGCGGCTGCAACAAACGGGGAGTGAAGCGATCATGAACAGGCCTGGCCGGCGTACGCTGCTGGTATCCGCCGCCGCGGCTGGCGCCAGTAAACTGGGAAGCCCGTGGTCCGCGCGGGCGCAAGCCGCTCCGCTGAAGCTCAAATTCGGCAACGACCTCCCGGCCACGCACTCCGTGAACGTGCGCCTGCGCGAGGCCATTGACGCCATCGGCACAGAGACGAATGGCCGAGTGGTCATCAACCTATTTCCCAACAACCAGCTTGGCAGCGACTCGGACATGATGTCCCAGCTTCGCTCCGGCGCCCTCGAACTCGCAACGATGCCCAGCACGGTGCTGTCAACGCTCGTTCCAGCCGCGTCGCTCACCGGCCTCGGCTTCGTGTTCACCAGCTACGACGCGGTATGGCCGGCGATGGACGGCGAGGTCGGGCACTACATCCGCCGCAGCATCGAGAAGGCGAACTTGGTCCCATTCGACGCGGCCTGGGACAACGGCTTCCGGCAGATCACCAGCAGCACCCGCCCGATCAGGACGCCTGACGACCTGAGGAACTTCAAGATACGCGTCCCCGTGGTCCCACTCTGGGTTTCGATGTTCTCGGCACTCGGCGCGGCGCCGGTCAGCATCCCGCTGAACGAGGCCTACTCCGCGCTGCAAACCAAGATTGCAGATGGGCAGGAGAACCCGCTGGCGCTGATCGAGGCCGCCAAGTTCTACGAGGTGCAAAAGCACTGCTCGCTCACCAACCACGCCTGGGACGGCTTCTGGCTGCTGGCCAGCGGGCGCGTGTGGCGCACGGTGCCGGCGGACATCCAGCACGTCATGGCCAAGCACTTCAACGCGGCCGCCCGCAAGCAGCGGGACGACAGCGTGCAGGCGAACGCCGATCTGCAAAAGGCGCTGGAGGCGAGAGGGTTGTCGTTCAACCAGACCGACGCTGGGGTGTTCCAGCAGGCCCTGGCGAAAACGACGTTCTACAAGGACTGGAAGGCCAAGTTCGGCGACGAGGCATGGGGCCTGCTGCAGAAATACGCCGGCAACGTCGGCTGATCCCATGCAGGAGCTGTTGACGTTCGGCCAGATGCTCACGGTCCACGCGCGCCTGCAGGGCGACCGGATCGGCGCGCGTGACCTGAGCCGCGCCATGACCTTCCGGCAATGGAACGAGCGGTCGTGCCGCCTCGCCAACGCGTTGCTCGGCCTGGGCTTGTCGAAGGGCGACCGGGTCGCGGTGCTGGCCTACAACTGCGTCGAGTGGATGGAATTCTACGCCGCGACCGCCAAGGCCGGCCTGGTCGCCGTTCCCATCAACTTCCGCCTGGTGGGCCGGGAGGTCCGCTACATCATCGAGAACGCGGAAGCGTCGGCGCTCATTGTCCAGGACGAGCTGCTGGATATCGTCGAGGAGGTCCGCCCAACGCTGCCCATCGGCGCCGAGAACCTCATCCACTTCGGCGAGCGCCCGTGCCCGGCCGGATACCGCAGCTACGAGGACCTCATCACGGCAGCGAGCGCCGCCGAGCCCAACCAGCGGGTCCTGCCATCCGATCCATGGATGCTGATGTACACCTCAGGCACCACGGGCAACCCTAAGGGGGCGATCCGCAGCCACCGGGGCGGCGTGTTGCTGTCGCTTATCACCGAGATCGAGCTTGGGATACACCGCAACGACGCGGCCTTGCTCGTGATGCCGATGTGCCACGCGAACTCCCTGTACTTCTTCGGCGCGTTCAGCTACTGCGGCGGGACCACGACCATCTACTCGCGCAAAAGCTTCGACCCCGAGCACTGCGTCCGGACCCTCGCCGAGGGGGGATCGACGTTCACGTCCCTTGTGCCGACCCAGTACATCATGATGCTCGGCCTCTCGCCCGAAATCCGCGCGCGCCATGACCTCGACCGCGTCACCAGGCTCATGATCTCCTCGGCGCCGGCCCGGCCGGACACCAAACGCACTGTCATGGAGATGTTCCGCAACTCCGGCCTGTTCGAGCTGTATGGATCGACCGAGAACGGCTGGGTCACGATGCTGCACCCCAATGAGCAATTCTCCCGGCTCGGCTCGGTGGGGCGGGAATGCGTGGGATCGGCCCCCATCCGGTTGCTGGACGAAGCCGGGCAGGAGGTGCCGGACGGCGAGCCGGGCGAACTCTTTTCCTGCACCCCCTACAACTTCGACGGCTACTGGAAGCTGCCCGAGAAGACTAACGAGGCGTTCCGCGGCGAGTACTGCACCGTCGGCGACATGGCCCGGCGCGACGCCGACGGTTACATCCACCTGGTCGACCGCAAGAGCAACATGATTATCTCCGGCGGCGAGAACGTCTATCCCTCGGAGGTCGAGATGCTGCTCGGCGCGCATCCGGGGGTCAGGGACGTGGCGGTGATCGGCCTGCCCGACGCAAAATGGGGCGAGCGCGTCCACGCCGTCATCGTCCCGCATGAGGGTGCCGCGTTGAGCGAGGCCGGCCTGCTGGAATGGAGCCGGCAGCGTATGGCCGGCTACAAGCTGCCGCGCTCGTGCTCATTCGTGCGCGAGGACGGCATTCCGCGCAACGCCACCGGCAAGGTGCTGTACCGGGTTCTCAAGACGCAGTTCGCTGACGGCGCGGCCAGGGCGGGGAGTGCGTGAGCGGCGCCAGGCCATGCAAGCCGTCCTGAACGCAGCGCTGCCGATATTCGCGCTCATTTTCACTGGCTTCCTATGCGGCCGCTTCGGGGTGTTCTCGCGGACCGCGACCGACAGCCTGAACCGCTTTGCGATCTACCTGGCGCTTCCGGCGCTGATGTTCCTGGCGATGTCAAAAATTACGCCCGAGCAGGTCAGCCACACCGGCTTCGCGCTGGCGTTCGGCGGCGGCATCGCCGTGACGTTCGCGGCCGGGTTCGCGCTCAGCCGCTGGCGCGGGCGCCGGGTCGCGAACGCGAGCATCGAGGGCCTGGACGCCGGCTACAGCAACGTCGGCTTCATGGGCATCCCGCTATGCCTGCTGGTCTTCGGTCCCAGCAGCCTGCCGGCCGCCGTCATCGCCACCCTGTTCACGGCCTGCGTGCTGTTCCTGTTCGCGATTGTGCTCATCGAGGTTGACCTGCAAGGCGACGCCAGCCTCGGCCGGACCATGCGGAAAGTCCTGTTGTCGCTTGTCCGCAACCCGCTGCTGCTGGCCCCGCTCGCAGGTCTCGGCATCGGCTTGGCGGAGCTTCCGTTGCCGGCCCCTATCGAGCGCTTCGCCAGCCTGCTCGCCGGCGCCGCGTCGCCGTGCGCCCTGGTCTGCATCGGCCTGTTCCTCGCCCAGGAGAGCGTGGTGGGCCACGACGCCTCGTCCATCGGCGTGCTCGTTGGGCTGAAATTGCTCATCCAACCCGCCGTCACGGCGTTCCTTGCGCTGTACGTTTTCGAGATGCCCACGCTGTGGTCGCACTCGGCGGTGCTGCTGAGCGCGCTGCCGATTGGGTCAGGACCCTTCACCATCGCCAAGCTCTACGGCCTCGAAGCGGGCGTGACCTCGGGCGCGATCCTGGTTTCCCACCTGCTCTCGGTCGCAACCGTCTCGGCCCTGGTCGCGTGGCTGGGATAAGGCGTCACGTGGGCCAGAGCCGCATTATGAAGGGAGTCGCGTTATGAACATGTCCGCTGGGAAAATATCCGCTGACAGCGTCGCCGATCTCGTGGCGAGGCTGCTGAAACGGCGCGGCGTCGAGCGCGTCTTCGCCCTGTGCGGCGGCCACATCATGCCAATCTGGATGTGCCTCGACGCGCACGGCATCCGCATCGTGGACGTGCGTGACGAACGCGCCGCCGTGCACATGGCCCAGGCGCACGCCGAGCTGACGGGAGAGCTGGGCGTCGCACTGGTGACCGCTGGCCCCGGCGTCACCAACGCCATGACGGGAATCGCCAACGCGCATGTCTCACGGGCGTCGGTACTGGTCATCGCTGGCACGAACCCGCGTCCCCAGGAAAACCGTGGCGCCCTGCAGGACCTCGACCATGCCCATTTGGTTCGCAGCATCACCCGCTATGCCCGGACCGTGCGCGAGCCGGCGCTGGTGCTGGCGGAACTCGACGAGGCGGTGTCGCGCGCCTTTGGCGAGGGCGGCGAGCCGGGTCCGGCCTATATCGACTTCCCGACGGACACCCTGCGCAGCGCCGTGCCGAAGCCGGTCCAGCTGGAGGAGCACCTGCGGCCCAAGCAACGCCCGGTCACGCGGCCCGATCCGGCACAGGTCGCCGAGGCCGTCGAGCTTTTGTGGTCGGCGCGCCGCGTCCTGGTGATATCGGGGCGCGGCGCGCGGCGCGCGGGTCCTGAACTTGTGGCGCTGCTGGACCGGCTCGGCGCCGCCTACCTCGATACCGGCGAGAGCCGCGGCCTCGTGCCGGACGGGCACCCGTCCGTTGTGGGCGCGATGCGCGGCACGGCGATGGGCGACGCCGACATAGTGCTGACGGTGGGCCGCCGGCTCGACTTCCAACTGGCCTACGGCTCCCCGGCCGTGTTTGGCCCGGCCCAATTCGTGCGGATCGCCGACGTGCCAGCGGAGCTGCGGGACAACCGGCGCGGCGCAGTGGAAATCCTCGCCACTCCGGCCGAAGCCCTGCGCGCCTTGGTCGAGGCGGCGGGCAACCGGACCTCCTCAGTGGACCGGCAATGGGCCGCGACACTGCGGGCCGGGCATGAGGACCGCGCGCGCAAGCTGCGCCACGCAATGGCCAACGCGCCGCCCGGCGCCGACGGGCGCATGCACCCGAACACGGTGCTCGCGGCCATCCAGGACGCCATGGGCAGCGATGCGGTCGTCGTGACCGACGGCGGCGACTTCCTGAGCTTCGCCCGCATCGGGCTGTCCGCGCCAACCATGCTCGATCCCGGGCCGTTCGGCTGCATCGGCGTCGGCGTGCCGTATGGCATCGCAGCGAGCCTGGCCTTCCCGGACCGCCCGGTGGTGGTGGCGACCGGCGACGGCGCGTTCGGCTTCAACGCGATCGAGGTTGACACGGCTGTCCGCCACAACGCGCCTGTCTTGATCGTCGTCGCCAACAACGGCGCTTGGCAGATCGAGGTGCACGACCAGGAGGTCACCCATGGCAAGGTGGTCGGCACACGGCTGCAGTTCAGCGACCACGCCGCCATGGCGCGGGCGTTTGGCATGCATGCGGAACGCGTGGAGACCGAAGAACAGCTCAGGCCAGCAATCCAGCGGGCGCTTGCCAACCGTCCGGCGCTGCTTGACGTGGTCGTGACGCCGGACGCGGTGTCGTCGGACGCCAAAACGGGGTTGGCTTGGGTGCCTGACCTGCAGCCGCTGGCCGCTTGGGATGACGCTGAGCGGAGGTGGCGAGAGGGCGCCTGATCCATCCCATTCAACGCATGAGGTCATGGCGGGCAGCCTGTCATCGGCCTGCACCCGACAAACAGGGTTGCGCAGCCGTCCGCAATGCCCGATTTGCCAGCATCGCCGCACCGCTGCGACGGCGGATCGGAACAAAGGGCAAACACCAATGGACTTTGACGCATGGCTTGCTGAAATCCAGGACACCGTGACCTTCGTCGTTGAGCCGGAGGAGTGGCGCAAGTACTTCGACGCCAAGCTGTCGCCGCTCGACGCGATTGCGCAGCACCGCGCCGACGAGGACGTTTGACCGGGTAAACGGGCCGGCTGGAACAGCCGGTGCCTGGCCGTGTTGACGTAAGTTGTGACTGCCGAAAGCGGCCGTGATCTCGTTAGCTCCTGCAAAACGCAACTGAAGGGACCCTTGTGAGCACAGGCCTGATCGCATTGTTGGACGACGTCGCGGGGCTGGCGAAGGTCGCGGCCGCGTCCCTCGATGACACGGTGGGCCAGGCCGCCCGCGCCGGCGCCAAGGCGGCCGGGGTGGTGATCGACGACGCCGCGGTGACGCCGCGTTATGTCGTGGGCTTCTCCGCCGACCGGGAGTTGCCAATTGTCGGCAAGATCGCCGTGGGCTCGCTCCGGAACAAGCTGCTTTACCTGTTGCCGGCGGCGCTGGCGCTCAGCCTCATGGCGCCGTGGCTTATCACGCCGCTGCTCATGCTGGGCGGGGCCTACTTGTGCTTCGAAGGGGCGGAGAAGGTCATCCACAGCTTGCGGCCCCACGGCGCGCAAGGCCATGCCGCACGGGCGGAGCCGGTGGCGGAAAGCCCGCAGGCGCTGGAGGACCGCAAGGTGCGCAGCGCGATCCAGACCGACCTTATTTTGTCGGCGGAGATCATGGCGATCACCTTGGGGACGGTTCCGGACGCTGGCTTCATGGTGCAGGCCGTGGTGCTGGCCGCGGTCGGGATTGGGATCACCGGGCTGGTCTATGGCGGCGTCGCGCTGATCGTGAAGGCGGACGATGCCGGGCGGGCGCTGGCGCACAACAGCCGGCCGGCGTCCAGCGTGCTCGGCCTACGGGGCGCCGCGCCGGGCCAGCCGCCCACCCGGGCGGACCAGATCGTGCGCCCGGTCACGCGCGCGCTGGGCCGCGGCCTGGTGGTCGGCATGCCGGTGTTCCTGCGGGTGCTGGGCGTGGTCGGGACCGCCGCGATGGTCTGGGTCGGCGGCGGCATCATCATCCATGGTCTAGAGGAGCTCGGCTTCCCTGCCCTCGCGCACTTGGTGCACTCAGCCACTGCCCTGGGGCACGGCCTGCCCATTGGCGCGGGGGCGGCGGAGTGGTTGGTGGGCGCCGCCGTAGCCGGGGTGTTCGGCCTGCTGGTCGGGAGCGCGCTGGTGCCGGTCGTGCAGCGCGTCGCGGTCCCTGCCCTGCATTGGGCCAAGTCGCGGGTAGCCAGGGGAGGCTCAGACGCACGGGCTCACTAAATCCACCGGCGCGCTGCCCCGGCTTCGGGACCGGGTGCGGCTGGTTTATGAGAGCGACGCGCCCTGGGCACGCCGCGCGCGCGACGCGATGCTCACCTTCGACCTCGCGGTGCTGGCGTTCGTCGTCTTGACCTCGTTCATGCAGCCCACTGCCTGGGTGGAGACGGTGGACGCCGTGCTCGGGCTGGTCCTGCTCGTGGAGTTCACTGCCAACCTGGTCGCGAGCCGGGATGTGCGGCGTGACCTGTTGCGGCCCTGGACGTGGATGGACGCGGTGGCGATCGCATCTTTCCTGGCGCCGGTGTCGGGTGAGGCGCTCGGGTTCCTGCGCGCGCTCCGCCTTATGCGCATCTTGCGTATTTTCCGGGTGCTCGACCGGCTGCGCGAAGTGTCGCCCGCGTTCCGCCGCAACGAGGAAGCGGCCATCGCGGCCACCAACCTCCTTGTGTTCGTGTTCGTGATGACGGGGCTGGTGTATGCGACGCAGCACCGGTCCAACCCGCACATTACCAACTATTTGGACGCGCTCTACTTCACCATCACCTCCCTCACGACCACGGGCTTTGGCGACATCACCCTGCCCGGCACCGTGGGACGCCTGCTGTCCGTCATCATCATGTTCGCGGGCGTGACCCTGTTCCTTAAACTCGCGCAGGCGATGTTCCGGCCCTCGAAGGTGCGCTTCGAGTGCCCCACCTGTGGGCTGATGCGGCACGAGCCGGATGCCGTCCACTGCAAGGCGTGCGGTGTCGTGCTGCGCATCCCGAACGAGGGGGACGACTAGATCCCCTCCCGCACGCCTCCCTGCATCGGCCGGCTCAGGAACGGGGATCGCGGCACGCCGAAGCGCCACGGCGTTTCCACCCCGCGCGTGATGCCAATCCGGCGTCCGGCCACGACATCGACCGGACCCAGCCGCGGCGTCATCACGAAGGGCGGCGCATCCAGGGGACAACCGTCCAGCGCGCCAGTGATGCCGAGCGCCTGGCACAGCCGCCCAGGCCCGCCGCATAGCTGCCGCAACTCCGGCACGCCCCGGCGTTGCTGCATCGCCTCCAGGCCCATCGTCGGTTCGAGCGCCCGGATGAGCACGGCGCTCCCTGACGGCGCATGGCCGCACACGACGTTCAGGCACCAGTGCATGCCGTAGGAGCGATAGACGTAAGCGTGCCCGGCCGGTCCGAACATCGACGCGTTCCGCCGGTTCGGTCCCCGCACGCTGTGGGAGGCAGGGTCGTCCCGGTCATACGCCTCCGTCTCAACCACGATCCCGCCGACGCCGTCCACCAGCAGCGTCGTGCCGATCAGGTCGCGCGCCACCTCCGGCACCGGGCGCTGGAAAAAGCCGTGGGGCAGGGTCCCGGCGCGCCCGGCGTCCGGCATCGCCTACCCCGCGCTCTCCGGCGGCGTGCCGCGGAACGCGTCCAGGCCCGGAACCGGGTCCAGGCGCACCGGCCGGTTCTCGCGAGCGGAGCGGTAGATCGCCTCCATGACGCGGTGGTCCTGCAAGCCCTCTCCACCCGGCGTGAACGGACGCCGGCCCGTCAGCACGCACTCCGCCATGTGGTCCATCTCCAGCGCAATTGGCTGCGTGGTCCAACTACCGGCACCCAGGCGAGTTCCCCAGAGACCGGGCGTTAAAGCAGGGTTGCGCCTACCGGGTCGGCACCGCATCTAACGTGTGTGCCTGGCCTCCTGAAAACCTGCCTGCTGCTGTTCGGCATCTTGTTCCTGCTGCCGCTGAGCATCTCCGGCCTCCGCTATTACCTGGCCGGCGACGGCGCTTCGTGGCAGACGGCGGACCGCGCCAGCGCCGGCCTGCTGCCCCCGGCGGCGGCAAACCCGCAGGCGGTCGTCCGCATCTTCGCCGCGCGCACCGTGCGCTGGCGCGGCATCTTCGCCAGCCACTGCTGGGTCGTGTTCAAGCCGGCCGGCGACACCCAGTACACCCGCTACGACTACACCGCCTGGGGCGACCCGGTCCGCGTGAACGGGTTCGTGGCCGATGGGCGCTGGTTCGGGCGCGTGCCCACGCTCGTGTTCGCCGCCGACGGCGACGCCGCCGCGGCGCTGATCCCGCGCATGCAGGGGGCGATTGCCGCATACGCGTTCCGCAACCACGGCGACTACCGGGCCTGGCCCGGCCCGAACTCCAACACGTTCGTCTCCGCCATCATGGACGCGGCGCCAGGGATGCAGGCGGACCTGCCGCCGACCGCAATCGGCAAGGATTATCCGTATGACGGGCGCTGGCTGCGGCGCACCCCATCCGGCACCGGGCTGCGCCTGACCTTGGGCGGCTATGCCGGGCTGACGCTGGGATGGGTGGAGGGGATCGAGCTGAACCTGCTGGGCGCCGTCGCAGGGCTGGACATCAGGCGGCCCGGGATCAAGCTGCCGGGGCTGGGGCGGCTCGGCGTGCAACCCTAGCGGCGGCGTGCTTCTAGCTGTTCAATTTTGGGGAGTGGCGTGACAGGTCGAGCCTGGGCATCACCGTCTGCCGCCGGCACTCAGATCTGCTCAGTATCCAAAGCGTACCCTGCCGCCCGCACCGTCCGCACCACGTCCAGCTCGCCCTCGCCATTGATGCTCTTGCGCAGGCGGCGGATGTGCACGTCCACCGTGCGCGGCTCCACGTGGATGTCCGGACCCCAGACGGAGTTCAACAGCTCCTCGCGCGAGAACACCCGGCGCGGATGCTGCATCAGGAACTCCAGCAGCCGGAACTCTGTCGGACCCAAATGGATGGCCCGGCCGTTGCGGTGCACGCGGTGCGACGTGAGATCCATGGCGATGTCGTGGAACGCGTGCTGCCCGCGCGCCGGCATCGCGCCGGACCGCCGCAGCAGCGCCCGCATGCGCGCCAGCAGCGCGTCCATGTTGAACGGCTTGGTGATGTAGTCGTCGGCGCCGGTGTTCAGCCCGCGCACCGCGTCCTGGTCCTCGGTCCGCGCGGTCACCATGATGACGGGCAGGTCGCGCGTGGCCGGGCGGCGGCGGATTTGCCGGCAGACCTCGATGCCCGACACCACCGGCAGCATCCAGTCCAGCAGCACGATGTCCGGCACGGTCTCGGCAATCCGCGTCAACGCCTCCTCGCCGTCCACTGCCTCATCGACGCGGAAACCTTGCTTTTCAAGGTTATAGCGCAGCATGGTCACGAGCGCGGCCTCGTCCTCCACCACCAGCACCAGCGGCTTGGTCGCGGCGCCGGGGCCGAACATCATCGGGCCTCGTGCTGTTCGCGCGGCCGGACCACGGCGTAGGCGGACGCGTCGCCCTTCGGCCGCTCGTCGGCCAGCACCTCCCCGGTCACCGCGTAGTGCACCGTCTCGGCAATGTTGGTCGCGTGGTCGCCCATGCGCTCCAGGTTCTTGGCGATGAACAGCAGGTGCGTGCAGGGCGTTATGTTGCGCGGGTCCTCCATCATGTAGGTGATCAACTCGCGGAAGATCGAGTTGTACAGGTCGTCGATCGCCTCATCCGACCGCCAGACTTGCACGGCCTTGGCCGGGTCGCTCTCGCCCATGGAGTCGATCACCAGTTGAAGGTTCTGCTGCACCAGCCGCGACATGTTGGCGATGCCCGTGAGGCTGAACGGCAGGCGGAACTGGCCTAGCACGATGCTGCGCCGGGCGACGTTCTTGGCGTAGTCGCCGATGCGCTCCAGCGCCGCGGTGATTTTTAGCGCTGCCACGATCTGCCGCAGGTCGTTCGCCATCGGCTGCCGCAGCGCCAGCATCTGGATCACCATCTGCTCGGCCTGCCGCTCCAGCGCGTCAACCGAGGGGTCAAGCTCCACGGCGCGGGTCGCCATGGCCGTGTCCTGGTTCAGGATGGCCTGGGTCGCGAGCGAGACCTGGTTTTCGACCAGCCCGCCCATCTCGGTCAGCAGGCCGCGTAGCCGGCCCAGCTCCTGGTCAAAGCTTTTCACGATATGCTGCGCCTGGGACATTCGCTTTTCCTAAATCAGCCGAAGCGGCCGGTGATGTACTCCTGGGTGCGCTTCTGCCGGGGCGCGGTGAACAACTGCGCCGCCGGCGCAACCTCGATCATCTCGCCCAGGTAAAAGAACGCTACCTGGTCCGCGCAGCGCGCCGCCTGCTGCATGTTGTGCGTGACGATGGCAATGGTGAAATCCCGCTTCAGCTCGTCGATCAGCTCCTCGACCTTGAGCGTGCTGATGGGGTCGAGCGCGCTGGTCGGCTCATCCAGCAAAATGACCTCGGGCCGCACCGCGATGGTGCGCGCGATGCACAGCCGCTGCTGCTGCCCGCCCGACAGGCCCATGGCGGAGGCCTGCAACCGGTCCTTGGCCTCGCCCCACAGCGCGGCGCGGGTCAGCGACCACTCCACCCGCTCGTCCATCGCCGACTTGGACAGCTTCTCATGCAGCTTCACGCCAAAGGCGATGTTGTCATAAATCGACATCGGGAACGGCGTCGGCTTCTGGAACACCATGCCAACCCGGCTGCGCAGCTCGTTCATGTCTATGTCGGGCGAAATCAGGTTCTGCCCGTCCATCAAGACCTCGCCCTCGGCGCGCTGCCCGGGGTACAGGCTGTACATGCGGTTCAGCACCCGCAGCAGCGTGGACTTGCCGCAGCCGCTGGGGCCGATCATGCCAGTGACCTGCCGGGCCGGCAGGTCGAGGTCGATCCCTTTCAGCGCCTTGTTGGTCCCATAGTAGAAATCGAGGTTGCGGATGGCGATGCGGGGCTCGTTCAAATCCGCGGCCGAGCGCGCCGTCATGGAGCCGATGTTGGCCTTGATGTCGGACTGCTTGGTTTCGCTCATAAGGTCCTCAAGACTTCCGCAGCACGAAGCGTGCGACAATGTTCAGCAGCAGTACGCTCACGGTGATGATAAGTGCGCCGGTCCATGCCAGCGATATCCAATCCGAGTACGGCGACCCGGCATAGGCGTAGATCGTGACCGGCAAGCTGGACATGGCGTTGGACAGGTCCGTGGACCAGGTGAGGTTGCCGAGCGACGTGAACAGCAACGGCGCCGTCTCACCGGCGATGCGCGCGATGCCCAGCAGCACGCCGGTAATCAGGCCGGACATGACCGAACGGTAGCAGATCAGCGTAATCATCTTCCACTTCGGCGACCCCAGCCCCATCACCGCCTCCCGCAGCGTGTTCGGGATAAGCTGCAGCATGTCCTCGGTGGTGCGAACCACGATTGGGATAATGATGACCGCCAGCGCGACCGCCCCGGCGATGCCGGAGAAGCCGCCGAACGGCAGCACCATGAGCTGGTACACGAACAGGCCGATCAGGATGCTGGGCGCGGACAGCAGCACGTCCGAGACGAACCGCACCGCATCGCCAAGCCGGGACCCCTGCGCATACTCGGCGAGGTAGGTGCCGACCAGGATGCCGATTGGCGTGCCGATCAGGGTGCCGAGGCCAACCTGGATCAGCGTGCCGACGATGGCGTTCAACAGCCCGCCGTTCGACCCTGGCGGCCGGGTCACGTCGGTGAACACGGTAAGGCTCAGGCCCTCGAGGCCGCGCCAGAACAGGGTGAACAGGATCGAGGCAAGGAACAGCAGGCCGACCACCGTGCACACGACGGCCAGGCCGGTCATGACCGTGTCCATGCGGCTCCGCCGGCGCCTGAGGCGCGTGGATGCGGCGGCGTTGCGCGGCGGCGTGGCACCCATGGGAGTGAAATTGTCTTGCGTGACCCCGCTCATGCTCAGGCCCCCTTCGCCCTGGGCCGCAGCAGCAGGCGGGACACCGCCAGCACGATGAAGGACAGCACGAACAGGATGAAGCCGAGCGCCAGCAAGGCCGACAGCTTGAGGCTGCCCATGCCCGCCTCGCCGAACTCCAGCGCCACCAGCGACGCGATGGTGTTGCCCGGCCCGAACAGCGTCGTGGCGATGCGGTTGGCGTTGCCGATCACGAACGTCACCGCAAGCGTCTCGCCGAGCGCCCGGCCCAGCCCCAGCATGATGCCGCCCACGACCGACTTGCGGGTGTAGGGCAGCACGATGTTCCACATGACCTCCCACCGCGTGGCGCCCAGGCCGTAGGCGCTTTCTTTGAACACCGGGGGAACGGTTGCGAACACGTCGCGCATGGTTGCAGACACGAATGGGATTATCATGATGGCCAGGATCAATGCAGCGGTGAAAATCCCGGTGCCGAACGGCGGCCCGGCAAACAGGAAGCCGATGACCGGCAGCTCGCCGACCGTGTCGATGACGGCAGGTTGGATGACCTGCGCCATGAGCGGCACGATGACGAAAAAACCCCACATGCCATAGATGATGCTGGGCACCGCCGCCAGCAGCTCGACCGCGGTGCCGACCGGGCGGCGGAGCCAATCCGGGGCCAGCTCGGTCAGAAAAAAGGCGATGCCGAACGCCACCGGCACTGCCAGCGCCAGTGCCATGATGGATGTTACGACCGTGCCGTAAACCGGGACCAGCGCCCCGTACTGCTCGGCCACCGGGTCCCATAGCTCGGTCCAGATGAATGATAGCCCGAACTGCCGGAACGCGGGCAGGGCACCTATGAACAGCTCGACGATGATGGCGCCGAGCAGGACCAGCACGAACACGCCCGCACCCCGGCAAGCCCACTCGAACACGGCGTCGCCGAACGAGCCGCTGCGCGACTGGCGCGATGCGGCGGTGGCCGAAGGCAAGGCGGTGAGGGCTGCTTGCTGCACTGGGCTACCCGCTAACGACAGGATTGTTGCTTAGGCACAAGCGCGACGCTACTGCATCGCGACGGGCTGGCCGTCCGGACCCTTGACCTCGGCTTTCCAAGCGGCGCGGACGCTGTTCTGCACCGCGGCCGGCAGCGGGATATACTCAAGGTCTTGCGCCAGCTTGGCGCCGTTGGCGAAGGACCAGTCGAAAAACTTCATCACGGCGGCGCTGCGGGCCGCGTCCTTGGCGTCCTTGGGCAGCAGGATGAACGACGGCGACACGATGGGCCAACTGTTCGCGCCCTCCTGGTTAATCAGGTTGGCGGCGAAGTTGGGCGCGTTCCAGTTGGCATTCTCCGCCGCGGCCAGGAAGGTTTCCGGGGTCGGGCTGACGAAGTTGCCGGCCTTGTTGCGGATTTGCGTCGAGACGAGCTTGTTCTGGATGGCGTAGGCGTTCTCGACGTAGCCGACGGCGCCACGGGTGTTGCGGACGGTGCCCGCCACGCCCTCATTGCCGCGGGCGCCCGTTCCGGCAGGGAAGCGCACGGACGTGCCGACGCCGACCTTGCTCTGCCACTCCGGGGACACGGCGGCCAGGTACGACACCCACACGAACGTGGTGCCGGAGCCGTCCGCACGGTACACCGGGGCAATGGCCAGGTTCGGCAAGGCCAGGCCAGGGTTCAACTCGACCAGTTTCGGGTCGTTCCACTTCGTGACCTTGCCCAGGTAGATGTCGGCCAGCGTCTCGCCGGTCAGCTTCATCTTGTTGTCCTCGACGCCCGGGATGTTCACGATGGCGACCAACGAGCCCATCACCGCAGGAAACTGCAGCAAGTTCGCTTCCTTGAGCTGCGCGTCGGTCATCGGCGCATCGGACGCGCCGAAATCCACCGTGCGGTTGCGGATTTGCGTCTGCCCGGCGCCGGACCCGACCGACTGGTAGTTGAGCTGGATGCCGACCGCCTTCTGCGCGGCCTCACCCCACTTCTGGTAAACCGGGTTCGGGAACGTCGCCCCGGCGCCGGTGATGTTCTGTGCGGCAGCCGGCAGCGCAACGGCGCACCCGAGCGCAGCCGCCGCTACGATCCTGGATATGAAACTCATGGAAATCCCCTGCTGAGGCGAAGGCTGCCGGGCTGGTGGACAGGCAGTCCCAATTGCATGTTGCCGAACCATAGGCGGAGACAGCGACAGCAACATTGCAGATTTATGACAGATAGATGACAACGCCAAGCGGCTGGCCTGACCGGCGGACGCATTGACACGGCTCCGTGCGGGACTCAAATCCCGCCGATGCCGCGGCCGGGCCGGATGGGTCGCGCTGAGGGAGACGCCCATGCACATCACACGACGAGGCCTTGTGGCAGGCGCCGGCGCCCTAGCCGCGCCCAGCATCCTCCGCGCGCAAACCGGCCCGATCCGCATCGGCGAGATCAACAGCTACACCGCGCAGCCCGCCTTCACGCTGCCGTACCGGAACGGCTGGCAACTGGCGCTCGACCAGGCCAACGCCGCCGGGGGCGTGCTGGGCCGCAAGCTTGAGATCATCAGCCGCGACGACGCCGGCCGGCCGCAGGACGCGGTGCGGATCGCGGGCGAGCTGCTGTCCGATCAGAAAGTGGACCTGCTGGCCGGCACCTACCTGTCCAACGTGGGCCTGGCCGTCAGCGACTTCGCGCTGCAGAACAAGCGCCTGTTCGTAGGCGGGGAGCCGCTGACCGACGCGCTGGTGTGGGACAAGGGCCACCGCTACTGCTTCCGCCTGCGGCCCAGCACCTACATGCAGGCGGCCATGCTGGTGGAGGACGCGGCCAAGCTGCCGGCTAAGCGCTGGGCCACGGTCGCGCCCAACTACGAGTACGGGCAGTCCGCGGTGAAGTGGTTCAAGCAACTGCTGTCCGCGCGCCGGCCGGATGTCGAGTTCGTGGGCGAGCAGTGGCCGGCGCTCGGCCGAATCGACGCCGGCGCCACGGTGCAGGCGCTGGCGTCCAGCCGGCCGGACGCCATCTTCAACGCGACCTTCGGCGCGGACCTCACCAACTTCGTGCGCCAGGGCAACACCCGCGGCCTGTTCGAGCGGCGGAGCGTGGCGTCCCTGCTGACCGGCGAGCCTGAGTACCTGGAGCCGCTGGGCGACGAGACGCCGGAGGGCTGGATCGTGACGGGATACCCGTGGGACAGCATCGACACGGCCGAGCACAGGCTGTTCGCGCAGGCGTACCGCGCCAAGTTCGCCGAGGGGCCGAAGTGCGGGTCCGTGGTGGGCTACGCGCTGGTCAACTCAATCGTGGCCGGGTTGCTGCGCGCCGGCAAGACGGAGACCGAGGCCATGGTCGAGGGTTTCCGCGGCGCGCAGTTCGAGACCCCGTTCGGGCACGCGAGCTTCCGGGCGCTGGACCACCAGTCCACGGTCGGCGCGTACGTTGGCCGGCTTGCGTTGAAGGGCGGACGCGGCGTGATGCAGGACTGGCGCTATGTGGACGGCGCGGCGGCGTTGCCGGGGGACGACGAGGTCAAGAAGCTCCGCCCCGCCAGCGCCTGAGTGGACATACTCGCCACGCTGCTGACCGGCTTGTCCGGCGCGTCCTCGCTGTTCCTGGTCGCGGCCGGGCTTACGGTGATCTTTGGCGTGACCCGCGTGGTGAACTTCAGCCACGGCAGCCTGTGCATGCTGGGCGCATACCTCGCCTGGTCCATCCTGACCCGGCTGCCGCGCGACCCGCTTTGGTTCGCGCTCGGCATCCTGCTGGCCGCACTCGCCACCGGCGCGCTCGGCGTGCTGCTGGAGGTCGTGCTGCTGCGCCGCATCTACCGTGCGCCGGAGTTGTTCCAGTTGCTCGCGACATTCGGCGTCCTGCTGATGGTGCAGGATATCGCGCTGCGCGTCTGGGGTCCGAACGACCTCGCCTTGCCCCGCGCGCCGTGGCTGCGCAGCGCGGTGGAGCTTGGGGACGCGCGGTTCCCACTATACGACCTGGTGCTGATCGGCGTCGGCCCGGTGGTGCTCGGCCTGCTGTGGCTGCTGTTCACCCGGACGCGCTGGGGAACGCTGGTGCGGGCGGCGACGCTGGACCGGGAGATGGTCGCGGCCTTGGGCGTCGATCAGCGGTGGCTGTTCACCAGCGTGTTCGCGCTCGGCGCCATGCTCGCCGGGCTGGGCGGGGCGCTCGCGTTGCCGTCCGCGTCGGCCAACCTCGGGATCGACCTTGCCGTCGTCACCGAGGCGTTCGTGGTGGTCGTGGTGGGCGGCCTGGGCAGCCTGGTTGGGGCTTACCTGGCGGCGCTGCTGATCGGCCTATTGCAGGCGTTCGGCGTCGCGGTGTTGCCGAAAGTGACCCTGGTGCTGGTGTTCGCGGTCATGGCGGCGGTGCTGGCGGTGCGTCCGAACGGCCTGCTGGGCCGGCCGCAGGCCGAGGCGCGGGCGCCGCCGGAGCTGGCGCCGGTGATCCGCCCGGCGCCCCCCGCGCTGCGGATGCTGGGCGGGGCCGCATTGCTGCTGGCGCTGGCAGTCCCGTTGGTGGCCGGCCCATACGCGCTGGCGGTGCTGACCGAGGCGCTGGTGTTCGTGCTGTTCGCCGCCAGCCTGCACTTCATGATGGGTCCGGGCGGGATGCCGAGCTTCGGGCACGCCGCGTGGTTCGGCATCGGCGCTTATGCGGCGGCGCTGCTGGCGCGGGACCTGGGGGCGCCGATGGGCGTCGGCATCGTCCTCGCCCCCGTGCTGGCCGGCGTGGCGGCCGGGCTGTTCGGCGCGTTCGTGGTGCGGCTGTCCGGGATTTACCTGGCGATGCTGACCTTGGCGTTCGCCCAGATCGTGTGGGCGGTGGCGTTCCAGTCGGTGGAGTGGACCGGGGGCGACAACGGCATCCTCGGCGTGTGGCCGGATGGCTGGGCGCGCAGCCCGGCAGCGTTCTACTGGCTGGCGCTGGCGCTGTGCCTGGGAGGCGCGATGCTGCTGCGGCGGGTGCTGTACGCGCCGCTCGGCTATGCCATCCGCGCCACCCGGGACAGCGCGTTGCGGGCCGAGGCGGTGGGGCTGCACACCCAGCGGCTGCGGCTGGCGGCGTTCACGCTCGCGGGCGCGGCGGCGGGGCTGGCGGGCGGGGTGTACGCCTACGCCAAGGGCAGCGTGTTCCCGACCTACATCGCCATCCCGAAATCCGTGGACGCGCTGCTGATGGTGCTGCTGGGCGGCGTGCAGACCATGGCCGGGCCGGTGGTGGGCGCGCTGGCCTATGTCGGGCTGTATGACCTGCTGCTGCGCGCGACCGACCTTTGGCGCTTCGTGCTGGGCGCGTCTATCGTGGCGCTGGTGCTGGCGTTCCCGGAGGGGATCGCCGGCGCGGCGTCGCGCGCCTGGGCACGGGCGCGCACGGCGTGAGCGTCTTGGAAGTCACTGGGCTGTCCAAGGCGTTCAATGGCGTGCCGGCGGTGTCCGGGGTGTCGTTTGCCGTCGCCGCCGGGGAGATGCTGGCGCTGATCGGGCCGAACGGGGCGGGCAAAAGCACCTGCTTCAACATGGTCGGCGGCCAGTTGCGGCCTGACGCCGGCACGGTGCGGCTGGGCGGCCAGGCCATCACCGGGCTGCGGCCCCGGCGCATCTGGCGGCTGGAAGTTGGGCGCACGTTCCAGGTCACCGCCACCTTCGGCTCCATGACGGTGCGGGAGAACGTGCAGATGGCGCTGATCTCCGGGGCGGGGCGGATCGGCGGCTGGTGGCGTCCGGCGGCCAGGCTGTTCGCCGCCGAGGCGTCTGGGATGCTGGACCAAGTGGGTCTGCTGGACCAGGCAGACCGCGGCGCGGGCGTGCTGGCGTATGGCGACCTCAAGCGGCTCGAACTCGCCATGGCGCTGGCGCACCAGCCGCGGCTGCTGTTGATGGACGAGCCGACGGCGGGGATGGCGGCGGGCGAGCGTGACGCCCTCATGGGCCTGATCCGGCGGCTGGTGGCCGAGCGCGGGCTGGCGGTGCTGTTCACCGAGCATGACATGGACGTGGTGTTCGGCGTGGCCGACCGCATCCTGGTGCTGAACCGCGGTTCAATGATCGCCGAGGGCGCGCCGGCCTCCATCCGCGCCGATGCGCTGGTGCGCGAAGTCTATCTTGGCGCCGAGCCTTAATTGCTGCGCGTGGAGCATCTGCAAGCCTATTACGGCCGCGCGCACATCCTGCAGGACCTGTCGTTCGGCGTGGAGCCGGGCGAGGTGCTGGTGCTGATGGGCCGCAACGGCGCGGGCAAGAGCACGACATTGAAGGCGCTGATGGGCCTGGTGCGCCCGGCCGGCGGCCACGTGCGGTTCGAGGGGCAGGACGTGGCAGGGTGGGAGCCGCACCGGATCGCGCGGCTGGGCATGGGCTATGTGCCCGAGGACCGCCGGGTGTTCGCGGACCTCACGGTCATGGAGAACCTCGAAGTGGGCCGGCGTCCGGCGCAGGGCGGGGCATGGACGCCGGAGCGCCTGTTCGCCCTGTTCCCCAACCTCGGCGCCATGCAGGCCCGGCCCGGCGCACGCATGAGCGGCGGCGAGCAGCAGATGCTCAGCATCGCCCGCACGCTGATGGGCAATCCGCGCCTGGTGCTGCTGGACGAGCCGAGCGAGGGCCTGGCGCCGGTGCTCGTGCAGCAGGTGGCAGACGCCGTGTTGGCGATGCGGGCCGCCGGCGTGACCGTGCTGCTGGCCGAGCAGAACCTGCGTTTCGCCGCGCGCGTCGCCGACCGCGCGGTGGTGATCGAGCGGGGGCGCATCGCCTGGAGCGGCACGATGGCGGCGTTGCAGGTGGACGCGGCGGCGCGGGCGGCCTATTTGGCGGTCTGAGCCTGCCTGTCGGCGCGCAGCCGCTGGCACGCGGTCCCGCACGATCCCCCGCCGTTTGTCGCGGGGCAACCGAGGATTTTACATGAATCGTCGCTTTGTCCTGCTCGGCGCCGCCGTGCTCTCGATGGCTGCGAGCCTCGTGATGTTTGCAAGCCTGGCCACCGCGGCTGAAACCACGCCCCGCCGCATCCGTGGCACGGTACAGGCGCTTGAGGGCAACACCCTCGTGGTGCAAAGCCGCGAGGGGGACACGCTGCGCGTCCAGCTCGCGTCCAACTACAGCGTGGCGGCCGTGGTGCCGGCGACGCTGTTCGACGTGAAGCCCGGCACCTTCATCGGCGCCGCCGCGACCGGCCCCAAGGACCGGCTGCGCGCGGTCGAGGTGCTGATTTTCCCAGAGGCGCTGCGCGGCTCCGGCGAGGGCCACTACCCCTGGGACCTGCTGCCGGAGAGCACCATGACCAACGCGACCATCGAATCCGAGGTGTCCGGCAGCGATGGGCGCACGCTGACGGTGGTGGCGAAGGGCGAGAAGCTCACGATGACCGTGCCGGCCAATGCGCCGATCGTGACGTTCGAGCCGGGCACGCCGGCCATGCTGGCGCCGGGCGCCAAGGTGTTCATCGGCGCGCAGGCCGCCGCGGACGGCACGCTGACGGCCGCCCGCGTGAACGTGGGCAAGGACGGCCTCACGCCGCCGATGTGAGGCCACCGCTTCCGTGAGGGTTGCCAATCCGCAAGTTATGCGTCCAGTAGTTCGATGTATCATGGAACTCAGCGGGGGATGATGACAAATTTCATGGATAGCAAACAAATCTTAGCTGAACGCGATGAGATCGTCAGGCGCTATGGCCCCTGGACCGACCACAATATTCAGTTGGCGCCCGATGTGTTCACCAGGGACAGCTCCGTGGTGTCCGACAAGCTGCGCCGGATACTGCAGATTGTCTCAGACAGGACGCGCAAGCCAGTGGCTGGGTTGCGCATCCTCGACCTCGCGTGCCTTGAGGGCGGCTACGCCATAGAGTTCGCCCGGCACGGCGCGCGCGTGGTCGCCATCGAGGGCCGCGAGGCGAACGTTGCCAAGGCGCGCTTTTCCAAGCAGGTGCTCGGCCTCGATAACCTGGAGCTGATCCAGGGCGACGTGCGCGACCTGAGCCGCGCTGCCCATGGCTCGTTCGATGTCGTGCTGTGCCTGGGCATCCTGTACCACCTCGATGCGCCGGACGTTTTCGAGTTCGTTGAGAAAATCGGCGAGGTTTGCGACGACTGCGCGGTTTTCGACACCTACATCAGCTTGGAACGGAAACGCAGCTACCCCTACAAGGACACGACGCTGTGGGGCCGCGACATCGAGGAGCACGTGCCCGACAAAAGCGAGGAGGAACGGCTGCAGGACCTCTGGTCGTCCATTGAAAACCGCAAAAGCGTGTGGATGACCTTGCCCACCCTGCTCAACTTGCTTGGCTTGAGCGGCTTCACGTCCGCCTACGAGTGCCATGTGCCGATGGAGCTGGATAAACCGTCCGACCGCATCACCTTGCTCGCGGTGAAGGGCCAACAGGCGCGCGTCATTAACAGCCCGCGCACCAACGACCTCCCTGTCGTCAAGCTGCCGGGGAGGATGGCGCGCAAGCCTTCGCACCACCAGGCCCCGTTCGCCGACGCGTCCCGCCAACTGACCAAGATGGTCCCGCGCTCGTTGCGCCGCAGCGTGAAGAACGCGCTCAGCAGCGTCGGCATCCTCAAGCGCGAGGAGACGCCCTGGAAAGCGCCGCCCGGCCAGCCGCCGGGGAGCAACGGGTAACGCTCACCCGGCCGCGCGCAGCTCCGCAAGCCCGCGCCGGGTAGTGCCGTCCGGCGCTGCGTTGCCCGGGTCGAGCCAAGCCTGGATCGCGTTCCGCCGGGTCGGCCACTCGGCTGCCAATATGCTGAACATCGCCGTGTCCCGCTGACGCCCCTTCACGACGTTGGTGGCGCGGAGCGTGCCCTCGTAGGCGAACCCCAGCCGCTCCGCCGCGCGGCGCGAGGGCGCGTTCAGCGCGTTGCACTTCCAAACCAGCCGCCGGTAGCCAAGGTCGTCCATCGCCAGGCGCATCAGTAGCGCCATGGCCTCGGTGGCCGCCCGGGTGCGCTGCATCCGGGGCGCGAACCAGATGTTGCCCAGCTCGATGGCGGCGTTGCGCGGCTGGATTTCCATGAGGGTGAGCCAGCCTGACGCGACGCCGGTCGAGACCGGGCGCACCGCCCAGGCCATCGGGTCATGGGTGGACGCGAACTCCGCCACGAACGCGGCCATGGCGTCGGCGTCGGGGAACGGGCCGTAGCCAAGGTAATCCCAACTGGCGTCGGCGCCCTGCGCGGCCTGCCACAGCTCATCGGCGTGACGCCGGTGCAGCGGCTCCAGCACGGCATGTGGCCCGGTCAGGCGTGTCCGGGCCGGCAACGGGCGCGGCGTGGCGTCGACAGGCGGGCCAAGCGGACGGTCGGTCATGCGGCCACCATGCCCAGCCTTGGCGCGCGCGTCCAATTGCCCGTGATGCGGCGGCATGGATCATTTTGGGGGAGGACGAACGATGCGGAGTTCGCCAGTATGGCCCTTCGATCAACGATTTAGGGAGAAACCGATGTCTCGCTCGAACCTGCTGCTGGCTGGCGCATGCACCCTTGCCCTGTCCGCCTGCGCGCAACCGACGATCTACCAGGCCGCGCTGACCGGCACGCAGGAGGTGCCGCGCACCGCGTCCACCGGCACCGGCACCATGACCGCCACCGTCCAGCCGGACACGATGGCGATGACCTACACCGTTGAGTACGCTGGCTTGTCTGGGCCGGCCACCGGCGCGCATATCCATGCCCCAGCTGCCGCCGGCGCCAATGCGCCCGTCGCCATCCCGTTCGCGAACCCGGCGTCGCCCATCACGGGAGGCATTACGCTGACGCAGGCGCAGCTCGACCAGATGGCGGCGGGCCAGGCCTACGTGAACATCCACACCGCCGCCAACCCGGGTGGCGAAATCCGCGGACAGATCGCGCGCACGCGCTGACATCTGGAGGGCGCCGGGGCAAGTGCGCTCCGGCGCCCTCACTGCGGCGTTTGCATCGGCGAGCCGCCGGCCCCTGAATGCGGCCCGTGCAGGAAACCGCCGATGCAGGACACGCCGATGCAGGACACAGTGAACAGCAGCTATGGCCCGGCATACGCAGCCTGGCGCGCGGACCCCCAGGCCTGGTGGGCGGACGCCGCCCAAGGCATCGACTGGACACGGCGCTGGGACCGCACGTTTGACCCGGCGCTCGGCGCGTTCGGGCAGTGGTTCGCCGGCGGCACGCTGAACATGGCGCAGAACTGCCTGGACCGGCACGTGGACGCCGGCCGCGGCGCGCAGGCCGCGCTGATCTGGGACAGCCCCATGGCCCAGCGCACCGAAACCCTTACCTATGCCGCGTTGCGGGACCGTACGGCACGGGTGGCGGGCGCGCTCGCGGCGCTGGGCGTCGGCTACGGCGACCGGGTGGTCATCTACATGCCGATGGTGCCAGAGGCGGTGATCGCCATGCTCGCCTGTGCCCGGCTGGGCGCGGTGCACTCCGTGGTGTTCGGCGGCTTCGCGGCGGCTGAGCTGGCGAAGCGGATCGAGGACGCGCGGCCCAAGGCCGTGGTGGCGGCGTCGTGCGGGCTGGAACCCGGGCGGACCGTGGCCTACAAGCCGTTGCTGGACCTCGCCATCGCCAGCAGCGCGCACAAGCCGGACGCCTGCCTGATCCTGCAGCGCCCCATGCTGATGGCCGCCATGCAGCCCGGCCGGGACTGGGATTTCGCCGAAGCCGAGGCCGCCGCCGCGCCGCATCCGCCGGTGCCGGTGCTGGCGACCGACCCGCTTTATATCCTTTACACCTCCGGCACGACCGGGAAACCCAAGGGCGTCGTGCGGGACACCGGCGGCTATGCCGTGGCGCTGCACCGCTCCATGCACATGATCTATGGCGCGAACCCCGGCGACGTTTACTGGTGCGCGAGCGATGTCGGCTGGGTCGTGGGGCATAGCTACATCGTCTATGCGCCGCTGCTCGCGGGCTGCACGACGGTGCTGTACGAGGGCAAGCCGGTCGGCACGCCCGACCCCGGCGCGTTCTGGCGCGTGTGCGCCCAGCACGGCGTCCGCGTGCTGTTCACCGCGCCCACCGCGCTCCGCGCCATCAAGCAGCAAGACCCGGACGGCGAGCACCTGGCGCGGCATGACGTGTCGAGGTTGGATGCCTTGTTCCTGGCCGGCGAGCGCTGCGACCCGCCCACGGCGCTGTGGATCGCGGACAAGCTGGGCCGGCCGGTGGTGGACCATTGGTGGCAGACCGAGACCGGCTGGCCCATCACGGCCGGGTTCCGCGGCTATGGCCTGTTCCCGTTCAAGCCCGGCGCGGGCGGGCGGGCCTGCCCCGGCTACGACGTGCAGGCGCTGGACGACGCCGGAGCGGCGTTGCCGCCGGGCAGCATTGGCAACCTGTCGATCCGCCTGCCGCTGCCGCCGGGCTGCGCGCCGACGCTGTGGTCCGGGGCGGACGCCTACCGCGCGGCCTATACGCTGGACTTTCCCGGCTGGTACCGCACGGGGGATGCCGGACAAGTGGACGCGGACGGCGACGTGTGGGTGATGGGCCGCACGGACGACGTGATCAACGTGGCCGGCCACCGCCTCAGCACCGGCGCCATGGAGGAGGTGCTGGCCAGCCACCCGGACGTGGCGGAGTGCGCGGTAGTGGGCGCGGCGGACGCGCTGAAGGGCCAGGTCCCGCTCGGGCTGGTGGTGCTGAAGGCCGGGGCGGGGCGGGATGCCGCCGAGGTCTCGCGGGAGCTGGTGGCGCTGGTCCGGGAACGGATCGGCCCGGTGGCGGCCTTCAAGGACGCCCGCGTGGTGGCCAGGCTGCCGAAGACCCGCTCCGGCAAAATCCTGCGCGCCAGCATCCGCAAGCTGGCGGACGGGGTGGACGCGCCCGCGCCGCCCACCATCGACGACCCGGCCATTTTGGACGAGATCAGGATGGTGTTGGGGCGCTGACCCTTAGGCCTGGCTGAAATCCACCGCGGTCGTGTTGCCGCCGCACAGCAGCACCGCCACCCGCTCGTCAGCCGCCGGCACGTAGGCGCGGGACAACAGGGCAGCGAAGGCAGCCGCGCCGCCGGGTTCGACGACGATGCGCAGGCGCTCCCACAGCGCCCGTTGCGCGTCTTGGATAGCGGTATCCGGAACCAGCACGACCGTGGGGTCCACATGCTGCCGCGCGATCTCGAACATTAGCGTCCCGACCCGCTTGGGCGCTAGGCTGTCAGCCGCGATGCCGCCGGCCTCCGCGTCGACCGGCTCCCCGGCGGCGAACGCGGCGTGCAGCGTCGGCGCGCGTTCCGGCTCGACCGCGACCACGCGCACCCGGCCGCCATACCAGGCCGCGATGCCGCCGATCAGGCCGCCGCCGCCGACCGCGACCAGCAGGGTGTCGATGTCGGGCCGGTCGCGCTCCAGCTCCAGCCCGACGCTGCCCTGGCCCAGCAGGGTCTCCGCCTGGTCGAACGCATGGACCGGCATAGCGCCCTCGTTCCGCACGAACGCCTCGCTGGCGGCTAGCGCGTCCGCGTAGTAGTCGCCCACGACCCTGAGGTCGGCGCCACAGCTACGGATGCGGTCAGCCTTGGCCGGCGAGACCACGCGCGGCACGAAAATGGTGGCGCGCAGGCCGAGCTGGTGGGCGGCATAGGCGACGGCTGCGCCGTGGTTGCCGCCGGACGCCGCCACCACGCCGGCCGCCGGCACGCCGCGCGTGAGCAGGTTGGCGAACGCGCCGCGCACCTTGAACGAGCCGGAGTGCTGCAACAGCTCCAGCTTGAACGCCAACGCGCCGGCGTCCAGGCCGAAATCCCGGCGGTTCGCTTGCAGCACGGGCGTCCAGCGCACATGCGGTTGCAAGATGGCGTGCATGGCGGCGATGCCATGGCGGTCGATGCGGGCCAAGGTATTAGACAAATTTCACCAGGACGATGCCGAGCACGATCGCGAGCGCGCTGACGGAGGTGACCAACGTCAGCCGCCGCTCGATGAACGCCTGCACCGGCGCGCCGAACTGCCGGATCAGCCACGCCAGCAAGAAGAACCGCACCCCCCGGGTCAGCACGCTGGCCGCCACGAACACGCCGAAGTTGAAGTGCGCCAGACCCGAGGCGATGGTCACGATCTTGTAAGGGATCGGCGTCAGGCCCTTGATGAGGATGACCCACAGGCCGTACTCGTTGAACCGGTCCACGAACGCCTGCGCCGCTGCCTCGTAGTTGTAGAACCGGATCAGCGGCGCCGCGAGCTGGTCATACAGCGCGTAGCCGATGACGTAGCCCAGCACGCCGCCGGCAACGCTCGCGAGCGTGCAGATCAGCGCGAAGCGGTAGGCGCGCTCCGGCCGGGCCAGGGCCATGGGCACCAGCAGCGCATCCGGCGGCACCGGAAAGAAGCTGCTCTCGGCAAAGCTGATGATGGCCAGCCACAGCGGCGCGCGGCGGTCGGCGGCAAGGGCGAGCACGCGGTCATACAGGCGTCGCAACATGGAGGACATCCCTGGGTCGGTCCGGGTTGCCATGCCACGGGCGGCGCAATGCGGCAACGCTGCTTCCGCCTTGGCGGCGGCGCGGCTAAGGTGGGCTGCCCACATCAGGACCTTAATCGATGCGCCGCACCACCCTTGGACTGCTTGCCGGCTTGACTGCCGCCTCCGCCATTGGCCCGGCCTTGGCGCAGAATGCGGCCCAGCCGCCGCACGCCTGGTTGTTCGGCACCTGGACCGGCGGCATCTTCCCGGTGCCCGCCAACTTGCCGCCCCAGGCCTGCCTGTCCCAGCCAGTGGTGATTTTCACCCGGGACCTGGTAATGCGGGCCACGATCACGGAACAAACGTTGACGCAGCGCGAGATCGAGACCGCACGGGTCGCGCCGAACGGCATGGAGTTCCGCCTGGTCGGCACGGGCGCAAACCCGAGCGCCCTGATCGGCGGCGCGCGCGGCGGCGGGTTCGGCTGCGAAACGCCGGATGTGCTGCACGTGCAGCGGCGGGGCGAGAACGAAATCAGCTTCCCCGGATGCGCGGACTTCCCGAACCCGCTGGTGCGCTGCCAAACCCGGTAGCTGCCGGCGCGCGGCCCTTCCCGCATCCCCCACCGGAGATGCGGCGGGCGCTTGACACGCTGGTGCTGGCCGAGCCGCGGTTCGCGCGGGTCGAGGCAGCCGCCGGGCCATTGCCCTGGCGCGTGCGGCCGGCCGGCTTCCCGGGCCTGCTGCAAGCCATCGTGGCGCAGCAGATCAGCAGCCAGGCCGCCGCCGCGATCTGGACGCGCCTCCGCGCGCTGCCGGGCGCGTTGCAGCCAGCAGGCGTGTTGGCGCTGCCCGAGGACGCGTTGCGCAACGCCGGGCTGTCGCGGCCAAAGGCGCAGCACGCACGCGCCTTGGCGGAGGCGTTCACGTCCGGGCGGCTCTCGGCGGAAGGGCTGGCCGCCATGCCAGACCGGGAAGCGTTGGCGGCCATCACCGCGGTGCGCGGCCTTGGTCCCTGGACCGCGGAGATTTACCTGCTGTTCGCGCTAGGACGGCAGGACGTGTTCCCGGCCGCCGACATCGCTGTCGCTGGCGCGGCGGCGGACCTGCTTAAAGTGCCCCGGCCCAGCCCGCAGGCGCTTCGTGCCTTGGCGGAAGCCTGGCGTCCAAGCCGGGCGCTCGCGGCCCGGCTGCTATGGCACCACTGGCGGCACCTGACGGGACGGCCCAGCATGGACGATGCGTAGAACCCGCCCGTCAGGCTTTAGCCACTGGACACCGCTGCCGTGCTGCGGTGATGTCGGCCAGGGTTTGGACCAGGACATGGGACTTGAGCGGCTTGCCCAGCGTCGGCCGCTCGGCGTGACGCCCCTCGGTGTCGTCCGAGCCATAGCCGGTGAGGAACACGAACGGCACGCCCCGCGCCGCCAACACGTCGGCGATCGGTTCGGACGGCTCGCCGTTGAGGTTTTTGTCCAGCACCGCGGCGTCCACCTCCTGCTCCGCCAGCAGCGCGAGCGCGCGGGCGACGCTCGGCGCGGGTCCGGCGACCTCCGCCCCGGCGTTGGCCAGCACGTCGCTGACGGCCCACGCCAGCATCGCAACGTCCTCGACCACCAGGACGCGCAGGCCGTCCAGCAGCCTGGGCTGTTCATCCATCGCTGCGCGCTCCTACGTGGTTGGCCAACGGTATGCGAAAGCGGCACACGACGCCCTCTGGCTGGAAACGGAGGTCCACGTTCCCGCCCAACTGGTAGGACACGCCATCCTTGATCAGCCGTGAGCCGAAACCGCGCTGCGGCGGTGAAGCGACCGGCGGGCCGCCGTGCTCGCGCCACAGCAGGTCGAGCGTGCAGCCTCCCGGCGCATTCGGGGGGCGGTCCACCGACCAAGTGACCTCAAGGCGCCCCTGGCCGTTGGAGAGCGCGCCGTACTTGGCGGCGTTGGTCGCCAGCTCGTTCAGGGCCATGTTCAGCACCAGGGCGGAGTTCGGCTTCAGGCGCAGCTCGGGACCCTGCGCCCTGATGCGCTCGGCGCTGGCGTCATAGGGCGCCAGCGTCGCCTGGACCACGTCGGCCAGCCCGGCGCCCGTCCACGCCTCGCGGGTCAGCAGGTCATGTGCGGTCGCCAGGGCGTCCAGGCGCACTTCGAGGGCTTCACGCAACACGGCAGGGGTCACAGCGCCGCGGGCGGTCTGGGACACCAATGACTGCACGATCGCCAACGTGTTCTTCGCACGGTGGTTCAGCTCCGCCAGCAGCAACTGGCGCTGCTCCTCCTCGCGTTTCTGTTCGGTGCGGTCGCGCAGGATTTTGAGGAAGCCACGCGCCTCGCCGTCACCGTCCTGCAAGGGCGTCACCACCTCGGTGCCCCAAATGCGCGACCCATCCGCACGCAAGTGCCAGCGGTCGTGTTCGGCGTGCCCTTTGGCCAGGCTCTCGGCCATCTCCGCCTCCGGCACGCCCGCCAAGTGGTCCTCGGGCGTGTACAGGATCGAGTTGGGCCGGCCCAGGGCCTCCGCTTCCTCCCAGCCCAGCACCTCGCGGGCGCCCCGGTTCCAGCTCGTGATCCTGCCCAGTAGGTCCGTGGTGAAGATCGCGTAGTCCCGCGCGCTCTCGACAATGAGGCGGTAACGCTGCTCGCTCTCGCGCAGCGCCTCCTCGGCGCGGCGTTCCTCGGTGCGGTCGCGCAGGATTTTGAGGTAGCCGAGCAGCACGCCGTCGTGCAGCGGCATCAGCTCGACCGTCGCCCAGAACCGGGTGCCGTCCCGCCGGATATGCCAGCGTTCGTCCACCGCCTTGCCCTTTTCCAAGGCCTCGCGCATCTCCGCCTCGGGCACGCCCGCCGCGCAATCCTCGGGCGTGAAAATCAGCTTGCAAGGACGGCCAAGGGCTTCAGCCTCCTGCCAGCCCAACAGGCGTGCCGCGCCGCCGTTCCAGCCGGTGATGCGGTCCTGGAAGTCGGCGGTGATAATGGCGTAGTCGACCGCACTCTCCACGATGGCGTGCAACCGGTCGTTGTGTTGGAGCAGCGCCTCGCGGCTTGACGCTGCGTTCGTCTCCGGTGGTGCCAAGCCGCCGCTGGGCAACCTGACCGCGGTCAGCCTCACGGCGTCCGAGGCTTGCCCATTCGCTTGCTGGGCCAGGGCGAGGGCTTTGTGCAAGCGTTCAACCTCGGCTTGCAACTCGGCCGCCCGCTGGCGAAGCCGGTTTGCTTCATCTGAGCTTACTCCTACCACGGCCACTGTCGCCACGTTTGTCCTCCCTGCTGAAGTGCCGCTGCGCCGGTGCATTACGTCTTGTGACCACAACCCTAAGCATGTAGGTGAACGCCGCGCAGTCCGCGCGAGTTTGCACGTGCGGAAATGCCCTGGCCCGTTTAAGCTACTTACTCCATTGGCGATTGCGTAGCTGGAAGCATCGGTGCGCGGTGAACGGGTTCTCGGCCTTCATTCTTTCGCTGCGAAGCGGCGGGACGTGCTTATGAAGCGGCTTACAGGGCCGGAACCCGCCCGGACGCTGCTTCGGTTCGGCGCCGGGGCGGCGCTGCCGCTGCTCGCCTTTGCTGCGGCAGGGATGCTGCCCGAGGTTGTCTCCGCCACGCACCTGCAACTGCTGTTGCTTGTTGCCGTGCTGCTCAGCGCGCTGTTCCTGGGCCTCGCTGCGGGGCTGGTCGGCGCAACCCTGGGCTTCGGGCTGATGCTCTGGCGGGCTGTAGGAGACGACTGGGCGCTCGGCTTCCAGGCGGCCCTCGACGCGTTCCTGTGGTTCGCGGTCGCCAAGCTCGCGGTTGGGCTGGTCGCCATGCGGCGGACCCAAATGGCGCGGCTGTCCGAAGCGCGCGACCTGGCGCAGTTGGAAGCGCGCCGGCAAGAGCTGCTGCTTGCCGAGCTGTCGCACCGGATCGGCAACGACCTGTATCTGTTGGTGAGCATGTTGCAGATGCAGGCGTCGGCAGACCCCGGCGCAGCCGGCGCATTGCGCGCGGCAGCAGGCCGGGTCCACGTGCTGGGACGCCTGCATGGGCGCTTGTCGCGGCGCAAGGACGCGGAAGCCCTGGTTGACAGCCGCACCTTCCTTGAAGAGGTGGTGGCGGACCTTCGTGCCGGCATGGATGGGATGTGGCCGGTCGCGGTGAGCGTCGATGCGGAGGCGCACCCGCTGCCGCTGGCCGCCGCAGGCGACGCGGGCCTCGTGGTGAACGAGCTTATGACAAACGCGCTGAAGCATGCTTTCCCCGATGGCCGGGAGGGTGTGGTGCGGGTGGCCTTCCGGCGCGAGCACGATGCCTACAAGCTGGTCGTTGCCGACAATGGAGTGGGCATGGCCCCTGGGCGCACAGCGCGCGGCTTCGAGGGCGGCGGGTTTGGCAGCCAGTTGATGCGGGCGCTCGCCAGCCAGCTCGGCGGGCGGCTGGATGTGGCGGCGGGCGAGGTCGGCGGCACGGTTTGCACCCTGCGCTTTCCAGTGCCTGTGACGGCGCCCAGTCCAGCCGCCGGGCGTGCGGCGGCGCGGCAACCGACGCCGGACGCTCAACCCAGCACGCCGCCCGCCGCAAGCAGGCACGTTTGACGCATCGCAGCCAGGGCACGGGCCGGGACATGCCGCCGCGCGTGAGCCGGGCTGTTGCACCCAAGGATTGATCTAGAACGCGCGGCGGGCGTTGGACCGGTTTACGGGAGACGCCGATGATGATCAAACCTGTGCTGTCATGCCTTGCCGCCGCAGTGCTGGCCACAAGCGCGGCTCCAGCGTTCGCGGCAGGCACCGGGTCGGCTACGCTCGACGCCGTGCGGGCCCGGAATGAGGTCGTGTGCGGCGTGTCGGGTGAAAGTCCCGGCTTCTCCCTGCCGGACAGCCAAGGCGTCATGCGCGGCCTGGACGCCGACACCTGCCGTGCCGTGGCCGCGGCAGCCCTAGGCGACGCCGCCCGCGTGCGGTTCGTGCCGCTCTCGCCCATCACTCGCTTCACCGCGCTGCAATCCGGCGAGGTGGACCTGCTGGTCCGCAACACCAGTTGGACCCTGACGCGCGAGGCCTCGCTCGGCCTCATGCTCGCGTTCGTCAACTTCCACGACGGCACCGCCATCCTGGTCAGGTCCGACGCCGGGGTGAAATCGGCCAAGGAGCTTGACGGCGCCACGATGTGCATCCTGCCCGGCACCAGCACCGAGCTGGACGTGGCCGAGTACTTCCGCGCCGCCAACATGAAGTTCACGCCCGTCCTGATCGACGGCGTGAACGCCCTGCAAAGCGCGTTCCTGTCCGGCCGCTGCGACGCGTGGGCGAACGACGCGTCCTATTTGGCGGCGTTCCGGAGCACCCAGGGCGGCGGGAAGATGACCGTGCTGCCGGAGCGGCTCAGCAACGACCCAGTGGGCGCGATGGTCCGCAAGGGCGACGACCGTTGGTTCGACCTCGTGCGCTGGACCGGCTTCGCCCTGCTCACCGCCGAGCAGAGCGACATCACCAGCAAGAACGTCGAGGCCAAGCGCGCCGACACCAGCCCGACGGTGCAACGCGTCCTCGGCACCCAGGGCGACCTCGGCAAGGCCCTCGGGCTGGACAATGCCTGGGCGCTCAAAATCGTGAAGCAGGTCGGGAACTATGGCGAGTTGTGGGAGCGGAACCTGGCCCCGCTCGGCATCGACCGAGGGCCGAACCGGCTTTCGGCCCAGGGAGGGCTAATGTACGCCCCGTCGTTGCGGTGAAGCCCGGCGCCAGGGCCGGCGGCGCCGTCAGTCGTTGGCTTGCCGCAGGGCTTCGCACACGGCGTCGGTGACCTGCTTGGTGGTGGCCGTGCCGCCCAGGTCCGGCGTGTGCAACGCGGGGTCGGCCGTCACGCGCTCTATGGCCCGCATCAGCCGGTCCGCCGCCGGCTTCTCGCCCAAGTGCTCCAGCATCATCGCCGCGGTCCAGAACGTCGCGACCGGGTTGGCGATGCCCTTGCCGGTGATGTCGAACGCTGAGCCGTGGATCGGCTCGAACATCGAGGGCGCGTCGCGCTCCGGGTTCAGGTTCGCGGTCGGCGCGATGCCGAGCGAGCCCGCCAGCGCCGCCGCCAGGTCCGATAGGATGTCCGCATGCAGGTTGGTGGCGACGATGGTGTCCAGCGTCTGCGGCCTCAGCGTCATCCGCATCGTCATCGCGTCCACCAGCACTTTGTCCCAGGCCACGTCCGGGAACTCCGCCGCGACCTCGGCCGCGATCTCGTCCCACATCACCATGGCGTGGCGCTGCGCGTTGCTTTTGGTCACCACGGTCAGCAGCTTGCGTGGCCGGGACTGCGCCAGCCTGAATGCGTAGCGCATGATGCGCAGCACCCCGGCGCGCGTCATGATGGACACGTCGGTGGCCACCTCGATGGGCAGCCCCTGGTGCACGCGCCCGCCCACGCCGGCGTACTCGCCCTCCGAGTTCTCGCGCACGATCACCCAATCCAGCTCCGGCCCGGAGACATGGCGCAGCGGGCTGGTGATGCCCGGCAGCACGCGCGTGGGGCGCACGTTGGCGTACTGGTCGAGCGGCTGGCAGATTGCCAGGCGCAGGCCCCATAGGGTGATGTGGTCGGGGATGTCCGGGGCGCCGACCGCGCCGAACAGGATGGCGTCAAAGCTGCGGAGCTGGTCGGCGCCGTCCGTGGGCATCATCACGCCATGCTTGCGGTAGTAGTCCGAACCCCAGTCGAAGTCTTGGAAGTCCAGCTTGAACTGGCCGTCGCGTTCCGCGCAGGCGTTCAGGGCCTCGACGCCGGCCTTGACCACCTCGGGGCCGATGCCGTCCCCGCCCATGGCGGCAATCCGGTATGTGCGCATGTATTCCCCTTGCAAGTCCGTCAAGCCGGGCCGGTTCCGGCCCAGCTTGCGCCCGTCGTTCAGCTCACGACCATGGCCGTGAACGGCCAGACATACGCCTGGAGCATCACCAACAGGCCCACCAGGAAGGCCAGCGCCAGGGAGTGGAAGAACACGAACCGCAGGATCGTCCCCTCCTGCCCGAACCAGTTGGTTGCGGTGGACGCGACCACGATGGATTGCGCGTCGATCATCTTACCCATGACGCCGCCGGACGAGTTCGCCGCCGCCATAAGCACCGGCGGCAGGCCGAGCTGCTCCGCCGTGATCTTCTGCAAACCGCCGAATAGCACGTTCGATGCAGTGTCGGAGCCGGTCAGCGCCACGCCCAGCCAGCCCAGCATCGTGCCGAACAAGGGGAACAGGAACCCGGTCGAGGCGAACGCCAGCCCCATGGTCGCGTCAAGCCCGGAGTACTTGGTGAGCTGGCCCAGGCCCAGCATGGCCGCGATTGTCACGAGGCTCATTCGCACCTTCCAGATGGTGCGGCCGTACTCCGCAATCAGCGCCAACGGGGAGAAACGCATCAGCAGGCCGGACACCAGCGCCGCCAACAGGATGCCGGTCCCGGTCATGGACAGGATGTTGAACGCCCACACCGCCGTTTCGGGCGAAGCCGACGCGACGACTGGCGGCGACTTGATGACGCCCAGGTGCAAGCCGGCGATTGGGAAGCTCGTGGTGAAAATGCTGTTCAACGTCGCGCGTATGCTGGGCAGCCCCCAGGCGAACACGAACACCGTCAGGATCAGCCACGGCATCCAGGCGCGGATCAGGTCGGCCCGGTCGAGCGGCCGCTCCATCGTGACATCGGCGCCCACGCCGACCGGGCGCGGCGTCAGCACCAGGCCGGCACTGGGGTCCTTCCCGCGCAGCACCGGGTTGGTCCACACCTCCGCCGGCTGCCAGATGCGCAGGAAGCCGACCAAGCACGCCATGCAGACCAGGGCCGCGATCACGTCCACCAGCATCGGACCGATGTAGTTGCTGACCAGGAACTGCGGGATCGCGAAGCTCACCCCGGTCACCAGGATGGCCGGCCAGATTTGCATCATGGCGCGGAAGCCCACGAACGCCCAAATCAGCCAGAACGGCACCAGCAAGCTGAAGAACGGCAACTGCCGCCCGATCATGGCCGACAATATGTTGAGGTCCAGCCCCGTCACCGCCGACAGCGCGATGATCGGGGAGCCGAGGGCGCCGAACGCGACCGGCGCGGTGTTGGCGATCAAGGACAGCCCGGATGCGGCGAGCGGCGAGAAGCCCAGGCCCATCAGGATGGCGGCCGTCACCGCGACCGGCGTGCCGAACCCGGCCGCCCCCTCCAGGAACGCGCCGAAGGCGAAGGCGATCAGCAACAACTGGAGCCTCCGGTCCGATGTCACGCCGGCGATGGCGCGCTGCAAAATGACGAAGCTGCCGTTCTCGACCGTCAACCGGTATAGGAATATGACGTTCAGCACGATCCAGCCAATCGGGAACAGCCCGTACAGGATGCCATAGCCGGCCGCCCGCATCGCCATGCCCCCCGGCATTCCGAACGCCAGCGTGGCGCACAGCAGCGCCGCGACCAAAGCGGTGATGGCGGCCCAGTGCGCCGCGATGTGCAGGAACGCCAGCGCCACCAGCATGACCACGACGGGCAGCGCCGCAAATGCGGTCGAAAGGGCCATGTTGCCCATCGGGTCGTAAACCTGGTTCCAGGTCATTTTAGGACGCCTCCTTGTTGCGTGCCGGGCTTCGGCCCGGCGTTTGAGTGAAGCTAGCCCGTCGAGGGCTGGATCAGGATAGCGCGGAAGTCGTTGACGTTCGTGCGCGTCGGCCCAGTCACCACCAGGTCGCCCAGCGCCGAGAAAAAGCCGTAGCCGTCGTTGTCAGCCAAACGGTCCCGGGCGCGCATGCCCAGCGCCGCGGCGCGGGCCAGGCTACCGGGGTCCAGCAGCGCGCCTGCATTATCCTCGGTGCCGTCGATCCCGTCGGTGTCGCCCGCGATGGCGTGGATGCCGGGATGGCCGTCCAGCGCCACCGCCAGCCCCAACAGGAACTCCGCGTTGCGCCCGCCCCGCCCGCTGCCTCGCACCGTGACAGTGGTCTCCCCGCCAGAAATCAGCACGCACGGCGCCGGCGCGGGCTGGCCGTGCCGCGCGACTTGCTGGGCGATGCCGGCCATGACGCGCGCCACCTCCGCCGCCTCGCCCTCGATGGCGTCGCCCAGGATGACGGGCGTGAAGCCGGCCGCCTGCGCCACCGCCGCCGCCGCCTCCAGTGCCGCCTGCGGCGTGGCGATCATCACCGTGCGCATGCGGGCGAACGCCGCATCATTGTGCTTGGGCGTTTCCGCGGCGGGGTTCCGCAACCAGGCCGCGACAGCGGGCGGCGGCTCGATGCCATAGCGCGCCAGCACCGCCCGGGCGTCCTCCAGCGTCGTCTCATCCGGCACCGTCGGCCCGGACCCGATCACCGAGGGGTCGTCCCCCGGCACGTCCGATACCATCAACGTCACCACCTGCGCCGGCACCGCCGCCTGCGCCAGCCGGCCGCCCTTGATGGCGGACAGGTGCTTGCGGACGCAGTTCATCTCGCCGATGCCCGCCCCGCTCCGCAGCAGCGCCCGGTTCACCGCCTGCTTGGCGGCCAGGTCAATGCCCTGCGCCGGCAACGCCAGCAGGGACGACGCCCCGCCCGACATCAGGCACAGCACCAGGTCATCCGGCTGCAAGCCCTGCGCGCCCTGCATGAGTTGCAACATCCGCGCCGCCGCCTGCTGCCCGGCCGCGTCGGGCACCGGATGGCTCGCCTCCACCACCTCGATGCGGGGCAGCGGCCCGACGCCGTGGCCGTAGCGCGTGACCACCAAGCCGGACAGCGGCCGGTCCGCCGGCCAGTGCGCCTCGACCGCCTGCGCCATCGCCGCCGCCGCCTTGCCGGCGCCGACCACGATGGTGCGCCCCACTGGCGGCAGAGGCAGGTGCCCCGGCAGGCAGGCGCCCGGTGCCGCCGCGTCCACCGCCGCCCCGAACATCTGCCGCAGCAGGCCGCGCGGCTCCATGCTACTCCGCCGCGGCTTGCAGGCGCTGGGCCTCGCCGACCTCGTGGTTCGCCAACTTCTCCAGCACGCGCACCATGCCCGAGTGGTCCCACGCCGCGCCGCCCGAGGCGGTGGCGGCGTTGAACAGCTCCTGGCAGGTCGCGGTGTTGGGCAGGCTCACGCCCAGCGAACGCGCGCCCTGCAACGCGAGGTTCAGGTCCTTCTGATGCAGCTCGATGCGGAACCCCGGGTCGAAGGTGCGCTTAATCATGCGCTCGCCGTGCACCTCAAGGATGCGCGAGGTCGCCAGGCCGCCCATCAGGGCCTGCCGCACCTTGGCCGGGTCCGCGCCGGCCTTGGAGGCGAACAGCAGCCCCTCGGCGACGGCCTCGATGGTGAGCGCCACGATGATTTGGTTCGCGACCTTGGTGGTCTGCCCGTCGCCGTTGCCGCCCACCAGAGTGACGTTCTTGCCCATCAGGCGAAGCACCGGCTCCAGCTTGGCGAACGCTGCCTCTGTGCCGCCGACCATGATGGTGAGCGACGCGGCCTTGGCGCCCACCTCGCCGCCGGACACCGGAGCGTCCAGGTAGTCGCAGCCGAGCGCGTTGATGCGCTTGGCGAAATCCTTGGTGGCGATGGGCGAGATGGAGCTCATGTCCACGACGGTCTTGCCCGGCGACAGCGCCCCGGCCACGCCGTTTGGGCCGAACAGCACGGCCTCCACGTCCGGCGTGTCGGGCACCATGGTGATGATGATGTCCGCCGCCTGCGCCACCTCGGCCGGGCTGCCGCAGGCCTTGACGCCCTGGTCCAGCACGGACTGCGCGATGGGCGAGCGGTTGTGCGCGAACACGGCGTGCCCGCCCGCCAGCAGGTGCCCCGCCATGGGCCGGCCCATGATGCCGAGGCCGATGAAGCCGATGTTTGCCATGCTGTGCTGTCCTGTTCAGGAGGCTTGAAGGAAGGGCGCGGCCTGGCCAGCGCGGTACGGCTGCATCCAGCCCAACCCGGCGGAGGGCTTGTACTCGCAGCCGATCCAACCGGCATAGCCCAGCTCGTCCAGCCGGCGGAACACGTAGGGGTAGTTGATCTCCCCGGTGCCCGGCTCGTGCCGCCCGGGGTTGTCGGCGACCTGCAGGTGGCCGATGCGGGACAGGTTGCGCTCGATGGTCGGCAGCAGGTCGCCCTCCATCACTTGGGCGTGGTAGATGTCGTATTGCAGCTTTAGGTTGGCGGACCCGGCTTCGTCCAGGATCGCCAAGCCCTGCGCCGTCCGGGTCACGAAAAAGCCAGGCACGTCGCGCGTGTTCACCGGCTCCAGCAGCAGCCCGATCCCCGCCCGCTCCAGCGCGTCGGCTGCGAACCGCAGGTTCTCAACCAGCGTCCGGTGCGCCGCCGCCGGGTCCGCCGGCGTGATGCCCGCCAAGCAATTCACCTGGGACACGCCCAGCGCCTTCGCATACTCGATGGCCCGGTCCACCCCGGCGCGGAACTCCGCCACCCGGTCCGGCAGGCAGGCGATGCCGCGCTCGCCCCCGGCCCAGTCACCGGCCGGCAGGTTATGCAGCACCACCCGCACCCGGCTGGCCGCAGCGGCGTCGGCCACCTGCTGCGCCGTGAAGTCGTAGGGGAACAGGAACTCCACCGCATCGAACCCCGCCGTCGCGGCGGCGGCAAAGCGGTCCAGGAACGGCAGCTCGGTGAACAGCATGGTGAGGTTAGCGGCGAACTTGGGCATACAGGCCTCCTGCGACGCCGCGTCTGGTGCGTGCGCCCTGGGTCGGATGACGGGTCAAGGCGCTGGCGGCACGAGGCCGCCAGCGGCAGGTCAGCGGGCCGGTTCCAGCTTCTTGGCCGGCTCGGCGTTGCCCATGTCCTGGCTTTTGCGGATCGACAGGTTCGGGTCGAGGCATAGGATGTCCTCGAACTCGTTCACGCTGTCCACCTCGGTGCCCATCGAGATGTTGGTCACCTTTTCCAAGATGAACTCCAGCACCACCGGCACCTGGTGCTCG
>CAXTCN010000034.1:0-44709 GCA_964242575.1 uncultured Acetobacteraceae bacterium
TCGTCCGTCAAGCCGCAGCCATGGCCTGATTGCCCGGGAATCTGCCCCGGTTACGACGACAGGCTACCCGCCGGCCGGACAGACGGTTTGAGGATGCCTCCTAAAAGGCTGCTATATCACATCGTCAGATGGCACAGCATGCTCCAGCGATGGAGCAACCAGTTGGGTTTGCAAGACTTACCTTTGCCTACTTGGTCTAGCCTTGGAAACCTTGGTCGATCTCGGCTACTTTCTCTTACTGCGGTAGTCCCCTTTCTCGGTTCATTGATTATTTTCAATCAAAGCTTTGTCAATCTATTGCTAATTTCCCCAACAATGATCGCCCGATGGGTTAACTCGACTGAACCGGAAGTTTTTGAAAAGTTAGCTCGGACTTTTACAATGAGATATCTTTATTATACCTATTTCGGCTTATGTTTTCTTGGAATCGCATCTTTCCTCTACACGGTCTTTTGTCCAAACGAGCTAAAGAACTATCCTTCCGTACTGGGCTATATTGATGCTGAGAGGGCGCTGGTTACAAGAGTTCGAACAAGTCTGCTAGTTGACGCTCTCGTGGGAGACTTTCTCAGAAACCGTGGCGAGCGAGCGAAAGGGGGTAAACTATTACGTGTGTGGAACTACCCTAAAAATCAGGAACGCTTGTTCGTGGTGCTTTTCTCCGAAATCGCCGACCGAACTCCCCGATCCACCGATGAGCATGGCAGCTACCAAATGCATCCCGGAAATATCGATACGGCTCTCGGCGGCATTAATATTCAGGCCCTCTCCGAAGTTCTCTCCAACCGCATACGGGCATTTCGAGGTTTCTGGGAAGGTTTCGATGCCGTCGCTGAGGAAAAGTTTGTTGTCGACCTCATGACGCTTCGCTACAACAATCTAAATAGTTCTAGGGCAGCATTCCGCCTGTTTATTGGCATTTGCTACGGATTGGGCTTCGTCGTCCTGTTCATTCCAACCCTCTCAACCTTCAGTGGCATATTGTGGCATGTAAGGGGTTTCTAAAGCGCTTTATTCAATTTAACCGCACGTTCGGACATGTGGGGATAGTTTCGCTGCTATCTGCTTTTCTTCAATCAAGTTCGCATTTTGGTTGACAGCAAGAGGCGTGCGTCGCGGTATTGGGGTTTCTGCATTAAGACTCGAAGCGAGATTGATCCACTGCTATGGCGGTCCTGGTTCGTATGGCTTCATGATCGCTCGATCTCTGAACCAAGATCACTTCCAGTGTTACGAGTATCCTACCGGCCCAAAGACTGCGTCGTATGTAACTCGTTTTAGGGCCATCCTATTGATGCATTTTACCTCGACAGCTCCGTTTTCGATTGGTCTCCCAAACAATGCGAGATTAGGTATAATTTTCCTTGTTTCGTAACTACCGATAGCATGATTGCCTGAGAAAGTTGCAATGAAACGGTTTGAAAGCCCGTATTGTGTCTCAAATGGAATACTTCCAGTGCGAAGCATGCTGAAATAAGACGGATAGTTCAATCCATCAAACCCGGCCGAGGATGCCGCTTTAGCTAGAGCTCGTATAATGTCATAAGAGTGACTGCCAGCGAGGAACAACATCTGAACTACTAAATCGAGGCTCTCAAACTCCGTAACGTCCGCTTCCACTAGAAGGTGGGTCAAATTAAGCAACTTCAGCGGTCTTCTGGCAGATAAAGTCGCGACATAAAGCTCATCCTCTGCCGTCGCCCGACACTCGTGTATGCAGACCTCAATATCCTCTGAGGCATACATTATCTGAAAATCTGTGGAATCTATTCTCCCTTGACCGCTGAGGGATTGTGGAGGACTGTCATATTCCGAAAAATTAGCGGGGTTAAAGTCGGCGGGCCTAGTGGGTGCTTTCCGAAGCCGGTAGAAGATTTCACCGGGCGATAAAATCGTCGTTGGATAATCAGATACTATTCTGTCAATAACACTTGATCGTAGCAATGGGTTCTGCAGTTGTTTTAATGGTTCGATTTCACCAACCATCCAAAGTCTCGGTCCATAGTGAAAAATGCAAATTCCAATTTTTTCCTCAACAAAGTTGTGTCACGCTCAAACCATGGAGCTGACGTTATATGTGACCTATTAGTATGATTGTATTGCAGGACTGGCGCGATACCATATTGACTTCGATGCATGGTCCCAAGCACGAAAAAACGATAAACGAGTGTCTCAATTGTTTTTCTATCGAGCTTACGCCCTGTGAAAGACTGGCAATTAGGGCACGTCGTATCCTGTTCTAGTCCAAGCCGTTCGGCATCGAGCTTAAGTCCTTGATCCCCGAAGCAATCAGAGCAAAGCAGAATGTCTTGAATATCGCTCACGTGTCCGTCCGTTCCCAGGTCGCACTCTTGTATTTGGCAGCGTGCGGATGAGCAATGACGCAACTTCTGTCCATGTTGTTATATGCCGTCATCCGTGAGAAGCATGGCGCCTTCCTGGGGCTTGATGCTGTGATGCTGTGATGCTGTGATGCTGACGAACCTGATGGGCGAGATCCTCAATGACCGCCACGTCTACGGTGAAGTGCGGATGAATGCCTTTGGCTTGGTACAGGGACGGCTCTACACCTGTACGTACACCACTCGCGGAAGCCGCCTCCGCCTCATCTCAGTTCGCAAATCCAACACAAGCAGGATAAAGCAGCTTTTGCAGCGCAAGACTCGTCATAGGAACACCGTCTGCTTCGTCGAGCATAAGGCTGCAAATGTTACACGGATCGAAAGACGAGGCTGTGATTAGCTGGCCGTTAGCAACAGACAATGCAGGGAAAGCTGAATTCATTGAGTGGAAGGCGATATGCTGCGTAATGCCCGCTGAACCGCGGCAGGATCACCGGCGATGGCTTTGAGATAAGCGCGGGCGGGCTGATCAGGCTCCGCCCTGCCTTGCTCCCAATCGCGAAGCGTACCAAGCGGTATTTGGTACCTAGTCGCAAATTCTTCCTGCGTCAGGCCTAGCGCCCGGCGCAGCGTCTTGGCGCGGGGTACCCGGCGCATCCGTGTCATATCGGCGTTTGTCAGCGGTTGTGCGTCCACGTCAGCAAGTGCCGCCGCGTGAGCTTGCTCGTCGGTCATTGCGTCGAAGCGCGCCCAATTATGTTTCGCGGTTTTCGTCATGATCCTGCGCCGTTCGTGGGGATCAGCTTTTCGGGCGGAAATGATGCGTATCCGGTCTTCTCTCAGGATGTAGGCAACGAACAACACGCGGTGCTCCACCATGCCGAGAACGACAAAGCGACGTTCCGCAGCATCCTGCGTATCATCCAGCCACTCGACCGCGAAGGCGTCCCGAAATACATCCCGGGCTGTATCGAACTTAACGGCATGATCCCGCCAGTTTTGGATGGCCTTGGCGTCATTCCACTCAAAGTCGTCATCCTGCATATAATACTGTTTACCCGTAGCTCTGCCAAGTGTCGAACGATCCATGGTTGCCTATCAATCACAAGGGAGCAGAAGCGATGGCTACCGTGAAGGTCACCCCCGAGATGGTCGATCAGGCCGTCCGTGAGACAAACTGGCCGGCGCAGGACGCCTTGACGGACGCGGACATCGCGAGGGCGGTGGACGCCGATCCAGACGCAGCGCCTATCCTAACCGAAGCGCAGGCCGCCGCCGCGATGGTGCGGACCGTGCGCAAGCGCCTGGGCCTGTCGCAGGCGGAGTTCGCGGCGCGTTACCGTATTCCGCCGGGCACCCTGCGAGATTGGGAGCAAAACCGGAAGCAGCCTGACTCAACCGCCGTGGCCTTTCTGCAAGTGATCGCGCGGGAGACGGAGGTCGTGGCGAAAGCGCTGAAGCCTACCTAAAACAAGGCAGCCGGCCTCGTAACGGTCATCCCACAGCGCCACGCCGCCGAGCAAGCTGCTGGTCCGCCAGCGCCCCAAGCAGGATCACGCCTCCCATCACCGCAAAGTTCAGCGAGGACGGAATACCCAGGATGTTAACCAAGTTCTGCAAAATCTGCAGCAACACAGTCCCCAGCACGATCCCCAGGATACTCCCCTCCCCACCCCGCAACGAACACCCGCCCAGCACCGCCGCCGCAATGGCGTACAACTCATAAAAACTGCCAAACGCCGAAGGCGAAACCGAGTTGGTGTAGAACACCAGCAGCACCGTCGACAGCCCCGCCAGCACCCCCGCCAGCACATACGCCCCGGCCACCACCAGCCCGGTCCGGATGCCGGAGTAACGCGCCGCCTCCTCGTTCCGCCCCACCGCGAACAAGTAGCGGCCGAACACCGAGCGGTGCAGCACCACCCCCATCACCACCGACACCACCACCAAAATCAGGAACGGGTTGGGCACCCCGAAGCTGCGCCCGGACGCAAGCCAAACCAGGCTGTCCAGGCCGTCCGCGTAGCCGAAGCCGATGGTTGCGTCCCCGGTGTAGTACCGCGCAGCGCCCCGGTAGATCAGCAAGCCGCACAGCGTCACCACGAACGGCTGCAACCCGGCCCGCGTCACCATCGCGCCGTGCAGCGTGCCGATCAGCAGGCCGCCCACCAGCACCAGCAGCACCGCCGCCGGCCAGGACACGCCCTGGTTCGCCAGCAGGTCGATGAACACGACGCCCAGCAGCGCGAACACCGAGCCCACCGCCAAGTCGATGCCGCCGGTGATGATGACCAGGCCCTGCCCAATGCTGAATATGCCGAACAGGCCAATCAGGTTCGCCATGTTGAGCAGGTTCACCGTGGACAGGAACCGCGGGTTCAGCGCCGTCGTGATCGCCCCGATCACCAGCACCAGCACAAGCAGGCCAAGCTCCTTCTTGCCCACCCTCAGGCTACCTGGCCGATGGCCAGCCGCAGCACCGACGCCTCGCTCAGTTCCCCACGCTCCAGCACCCCGGCCACCCGGCCCTCGTGCATCACCGCCACCCGGTCGCTCACGCCGATCACCTCTTCCATATCGCTGCTGATCATCAGCACGGCCACGCCACGGTCGGCCAGGCCGCGCATCAGCGCGTAGATCTCCCCCTTCGCGCCGACATCGACCCCGCGGGTCGGCTCGTCGAACACGATGGCGCGCGGCTTCAACGCCAGCCAGCGGCCCAGCACCACCTTCTGCTGGTTGCCGCCGGACAGCGTGACAGCGTGCACCGCCGCGCTCGGCGCCTTGATGCGCAGCGCCTGCCGTTGCGCCTCCCCGGCCCGCGCCTCGGACGCTGTGCTAATCAGGCCCAGGCGCGAATGGTCCCGCAGCGCCGGCAAGGTCACGTTCTGTGCGATTGGCATGTCGAGCACGAGGCCGGAGCGCTTGCGGTCCTCCGGCACTAGGTAAAGCCCGAGCGCGATGGCGTCCCGCGGCGTCCGCACCTGCACCGTGCGCCCGTCCAGGTGGATGCTGCCGCCCAGCGCCGGCTCGATCCCGAACACTGAGCGCGCCAAAGACGTGCGGCCGGACCCCACCAGCCCGGCCAGGCCAAGGATTTCGCCGGGCCGGGCATGCAGGCTGGCGCTGCGGTCGGGGAACGCCGGGCTGATGAGGTCCCGCAGCTCCAGCCCCCCAGCGCCCGGCACCCCGGCCGGCGCTGTGTACAACGATTGCAGGTCGCGGCCGATCATCATCCGGGTCATGGAGGCGTGCTCGATGCCCTCCCGCGGCAGCTCCCCCGCCACTTGCCCGTCCCGCAGGCACAGCACGCGGTCCGCGCAGGCCACGACCTCGCCCAGCCGGTGCGTGATGTAGATGATGCCGGTGCCCACCGCCCGCAGCGACGCCACCACCGCCAGCAGCCGGTCGGTCTCGGACAGCGTGAGGCTGCTGGTGGGTTCGTCCAGGATAATGATGCGGGCGTTCACCGCGAGCGCCCGGGCGATCTCCACCAGTTGCCGCTGCGCAATGGACAGCCGGGCCACCGGGGCGTCCGGCCCGAAATCCGCGCCGAGCCGCTCCAGCAACGGCGCGACGCGGGCGCGGCACGCACGGTGGTCCACGATGCGGAACGGCCCGGCCCACAGGTTCTCCCGCCCCATCAGCACGTTGGCGGCGGCGTCCAGGTTGTCGAACATCGACAGCTCCTGGTGCACGAACGCCACGCCAGCCGCCTGCGCCTCGGCGACGGTCAGGTAGTCGCGGTCCTGGCCGCCCAGCCGGATGCGCCCGGCGTCCGGCCGCACCACGCCGCCCAGCACGCGCATCAGCGTGCTTTTGCCTGCGCCGTTCTCGCCGATCAGCCCCAGCACCTCCCCCGCGCCGAGCCGGAGCGACACCCCGTCCAGCGCGCGGACGCCGGGGTAACTTTTGGTGATGCCCTCAAGCTCCAGCAACGGGCCGGTCACGCGGATCAGCTCGGGCGCAGGATCTGCTTCATGAAGGCCTGGAACTCGGCCACGTTGGAGCTGTCGATGACGCGGGTCGGCACGATGACCTGCTTGTTGGCCGGTATCCACGACTTGTCGCCGGCCAGCGTCTTTACCATGCCCTTCATGGACTGGTAGCCGAACTCGAACGGCTGCTGCACCACGGTCGAGTGGATGGTACCGTCCGCCACGCCGCGCAACGTCAGCGCGTCCTCGTCGAAGCCGACGATCTTCACGTTCTTCTCGCGCCCGGCCTGCTTCACCGCCTGGTAGATTTGCGGCGTGTTGTAGGCCCACAAGCCCACCATCAGCCCGAGGTCCGCGTAACGCGACAGCGCGTCCTCGGCGTTGCGCTTGGCGCGGGCGAAGTCGCTGTCGTCGGTGCGGACGTCCAGCACCTCGATGTTGCCCTTCGCCAACGCCTCGGTGATGCCCTGCACCCGCTCCCGCGCGTTGTCCGCGTCCATGGTGCCGACGAACAGCATGGCCTTGCCGCCGCCGGGCAGCGCCTTTTTCATCTGCGCGCCAGCCTCGCGGCCCGCCGCCACGTTGTCGGTGCCGATATACACCATGCGATTGCTGGCCGGCGCGTCGCTGTCGGTGGTGAACAGCACCATCTGCGACGCCACGCGGTTCAGCACGTCGGTGGAGCTCGCCGGGTTGATGGCGGAGATGGCGACGCCCGCGACCTGCCGCGCAATCAGCTCGTCCATAATGCGGCGCTGCTCGGCGGCGCTGGCCTGGCCGGGGATGATCATTTCCATGTTGAACTCGGGATGCTCCCGGTTCGCCTTCTCGATGCCCCGGCGGGCGATAGTCCAGAAGTCGGCGGACACGTTCACCACGAAGGCGAGCGTCTTTTTCTGCTGCGCGGCCGCGGGACCGGCAGCGAGGCCGAGGGCGGCGGCGGCAAGGCTGGCATTGAATTGGCGGCGGTTCATGAGCGCTCTCCGTGGACGTTTCCCAAGGGGACTAAGCCGCCCCTTTCGTTCGCCACGCTAACAACATTCATGCCAGCAGGGGAAGTGCCGCGTCATACCCAGCCGCCGTCCACCACGTAATGCTGGTTGGTGCAGGCGGACGCCTCCTCGGACGCCAGGAACAGCGTGACCCGCGCAATCTCGTCCGGGACCAACTGGCGCTTCAAGCACTGCCGCTGCATCAGCTCGCGCTCGCCGTCCGGGTTGAGCCACAGCGTCTTCTGCCGCTCCGTCATGATCCAGCCCGGCGCGATTGCGTTCACCCGGATGTTGTCCGGCCCGTAATCCCGCGCCAATGACCGCGTGAGACCGAGCACAGCGCTTTTGCAAGCGGTGTAGGCCGCCATGCCGCCCTGGCCGACCATCCAGGACACCGAGCCGAAGTTGATGATGGCGCCCCCGCCCGCCGCCTGCATGTCCGGCAGCACGGCCTGGGCGGCAAAGAACTGGTGGCGCAGGTTCACCGCCACGCGGTTGTCCCAGTACTCGGGCGTCACGTCCTCGGTCCGGTGCCGCTCGTCGTGCGCGGCGTTGTTGACCAGGATGTTAATGGGTCCCAGCGCGTCGCGCACGGTCGCGATGGCGGCGCGCAGCGCGGCGATGTCGGTGAGGTCGGCGTGGACGAAGCGCACCTGCCCGCCCAGCTCGTCCGCCAACGCCTGGCCCTCGGCGTCCTTGATGTCCAGGAAGCCGACGCGGGCGCCCTGGGCCGCGAAACGCCGCACGATGGCGGCGCCGATGCCGGACGCGCCGCCGGTGATGATTACGACCTTGCCGGCCAAATCGGGGTAGCTCGCTGCCATGGTGCGCCTTTCTGGTGAGGCCGGCCTGTCCACCGGCCCCGCGATCAACCCCGGCGCCCACAGGAAATCAAGGCTGCACTGGAGTAAGGTTGCGCCGGGGGTGCAACGGCTCATCGTGCAGGCGATGCGTGTCCGACCGGCACTCGTGGTCCCGACCGTCCTCACGCTGCCGGCGCAGGCGACTGAAGCCGCTCACATCATCTGCAACTCCCGCAGGCTCACCCACTGGCCGTTGCCGACGATGATGTGGTCGCGGACCTCGATGCCCAGCAACGCCGCCGCGTCCCGCACCGTCGCGGTCATCTCCACGTCCTCGCGCGATGGCGTGGGGTCGCCGCTCGGGTGGTTGTGCACCAGCACCACGGCCGCCGCGCGCAGCTCGATGGCGCGGCGCACCACCTCCCGCGGATAGACCGGCGTGTGGTTCACCGTGCCGCGCGCCTGCGCCTCGTCGGCGATCAGGCACTGCGCGTCGTCCAGGAACAGCACGCGGAACTGCTCGATCCGCTCCCGCGCCAGCACTGCGCCGAGGTAATCGGTCAGCCGCGTCATGTCGTCCAGCACCAGCCGGTGCATCAGCCCGGCCTGAGACGCCCGCAGCGCCGCCGCGTGCACCAGCTTGATCGCCGCGACCGAGTGCGTGCCGAGGCCGGAGACCGCCTGCAGCTCCCGCACCGGCGCCGACAGCACCCCGGCGAAGCTGCCGAACTGCGCCACCGCCCGCGCCGCGAGCGGGGCAGTGTCGCCCGGCAGCACCAACGACAGCAACGCCGCCGCGAGGTCGTTGTCATCAAGCGCTGATGCCTCGCCCGCCGCAATCCGCCCACAAGCCGCGTTCGACAGCTTGGCCGGTGCCGGCGCCAGGGGCGAGTCCATGGAGTTTTTGCGGACCGCCACCGGACGGAACCCGGCGCCGTCAGCGAACCCACCGGCTTGGACATGCAGGTGCCGCAGGTCGTAGTCAGGTCCCGCCGGCACCGGCTTGGCTACGGGCGCATCCTTCAGGGCGGTGCGGACGACAGCCGAGACATGGGCCCGCAGCGCCACCCAGTCCGCCCCCTGCACTGACGCGCTCGATCCCGGCGCGAACACGCGGACCCACGCCGCCCCGCCGGGCACGGTGCCGTCGTGCCGGCCGATGTTGATCCAGTTCGCGCCGGGCATCGCCGACACGGCCGCCTTCACCGCACGGACCGCGGCGGCCGGGTCCACGCCGGCCGGCAGCTCGCGCGGACCGAGGTCGATGATGGCGTCAAACCCGGCGATCTCCGTCAGGACCGGTTCCGGCACGGCTGGCGTGGGCCTGGCGAACCAGCGGCGCAGCAGCCCCGGGGGGCGGATCAACGCAATGAGCCGGCGGACCGCAAGCTGCTCCACCGGCCCGGGCCGCCCACCACGCAATCATGCAGTTGGATCGCCAACAGGCCCGACGCCTGCGACAGCAGCCGCGCCAATGCGAGCGTGTCCGCGCCGGCCTTGGCCTTCGGCGTCAGGCAGACCAGGATCACCGCCGTCGCATGCAGCTCCAGCGCCCGCCCAGCGACCTCCCTCGCCTGTTGCGGCACTGGGCCGTCCGGCACCGCCTCGTCGCCCAGCAGGCGGTTGCGGTTGTTGAGGAACAGAGCGCGGCACGGCACGTCCAGCCGCTTGTTGTCCAAGTGCTCCGTCAGCCGGTCCCAGTTGCCCAGGTGCGGACGGTCCAGCACCTCGGCCCGGGACAGCCGGGCCGCGGCCTCCTCGACCAGCTTCAGGATCGTGACGCTGGCTGTCCCCAGATGCGCCAGCGCGTCCACTGATGCGGTCAGGGTCTCCGCCAGGCCGCCAAACCGGTTGAGCGTGGCCTTGGCCAGCGGCTTCGTGTCCCGCCGCTCGATGCCGAGGAACAGCAGCATCTCCAGCAGCTCGTAATCCGCCAGCGCGCCGGGGCCGTTCGCCAGCAGCTTGCCGCGCATCCGGGCGCGGTGGCCGTGGGGACCGGTGCTGGCGAAAACCTGTTCGGGCACGGGTATGTTCCTGGCCGACGCGCCGGACCGGTTTTGGCCCAGTCCGCACATCAGCAGAAAACGCCATTTACGTCAATTCATTCGCATCATCTCAACCGCACGTTCAGCCACCACCATGACCGCCGGCTGGATGTTGCTGGACGGCACCAGCGGCATCACGCTGGCGTCCGCCACGCGCAAGCCCTCAATCCCGCGCACCCGAAGCCGCGGGTCCACCACCGCCGCGTCGTCGACGCCCATGCGGCAGGTGCCGCATGGGTGGTAAACCGTGGTCCCGGTGGCGCGGAGATGCTTCAGCAGCGCGTCGTCGTCCTCCAGGTCCGGCGTGGGCGACAGCTCCTCCAGCACCAGGTCGCGGAACGGCGCGGTCCGTCCGACGCGCCGCGCGAGCCGGGCGGCGCGCAGCATCATGTCCTGATCGCTCGGTGCGGACAGGTAATTGGCGTGGATGACCGGCTTGTCCGACGGGTCCGGGCTGCGCAGCCGCAGCGTGCCGCGGCTATCCGGCCGGCACTGGCCGAAGTTGATCATCATGCCGGGATAGCGCGGCAGGACGTAGCCAGCGCCGGGCACGAGGCTGAAGTTGATGAACAGCAACTGCACCTCGGCCTCCTCGGCGTCCGGGGTCACGCGGGCGAACAGGCAGGCCTCGCCGGCGCCGATGGCCATGGGACCGCGGCGGCGCAAAGCGTAGTGCGCCGCCATGGCCCCGGTGCGGACCGGGTTCGCCATGATCTCGTTCAGCGTGCCGGCCGGACGGGTACGGAACGCCGCGCGGGCGATCAAGTGGTCCTGCAAGTTCTGGCCGACGCTGGGCCGGTGCACGTGGACCGGCAATCCCATGGCCTGCAACGCCGCGCCGTCGCCGATGCCGGACAGCATCAGCAGTTGCGGCGCGCCGATGGCCCCGGTGCACACCACAACCTCGCGCGCCGCGCGCAGCTCGAACACGGTTCCGTCGGCGCGGCGCGCGGCGCAACCGACGGCGCGGCCCGCCTCGATCAGCAGCCGGTCCGCGGTCACGCCGGTTAGCACGCGCAGGTTTGGCCGGGAGCGGGCGGGGTGCAGGTAGCCGCGCGCCGTGCTGACGCGCCGGCCCGCGCGCACGTTCATCTGGATGGGGCCGACACCCTCGATTGCGCCGTCGTTCACGTCATGCCCAGCGGGAAAGCCCAGTGTCTGGCACGCCGCCACGAAGGCGTCGCCGCCCTTGGATAGGCGATGCGGCTCCATGACCGGGATTGGCCCGCCGGCGCCGCGGGTCTCGCCGGCTGCGCCCGCCCAGTGCTCGATGCGCCGGAACGCCGGCAGCACGTCCGCATACGACCAGCCGCGCGCGCCCGACTGCGCCCAACGGTCGTAATCGTGCGGCGAGCCGCGCAGGTAAGCCATGCCGTTGATGGACCCGGACCCGCCCAGCACCCGGCCGCGCGGCCACGCCACGCTGCGCCCGCCCAGGCCCGCCTCCGGCTCGGTGGCGAACCGCCAATCGTACTTGCCGCTGGCGAACAGCCGGGCGTAGCCGGCGGGAATGTGTATCCAAGGGTCGCGGTCGCCTGGCCCGGCCTCCAGCAGGGTGACGCGCACCGCCGGGTCTTCCGACAGCCGTGCCGCCACGATGCACCCGGCGGTGCCGCCGCCGATCACCAGGTAGTCCGCCGCCTCGTTCATTCCTGCTCCTTCAGCGTCGCACGAGAACTTAAGGAGCTTGGGGTCGGCGTGCCACGATCCACGCTAACCCCTAAAAGGAGCCGCCCCGTTTGTGTTTCCTAACGGCACTGTTGCAAGATTTGGTAGCTTAGCCAGAGCAATGCCTGCATGAACGCAGGTGTAACCTGATGGCGCATTGCGCTATGCTCGCGTCATGACACAGCCGCTCCCCATCATAGACGATGATGCCGAGGCTGAGACCCGCGCCCTAGCGGCAGCGATCGCGGAGTCGGATGCCGACCCACGCACGGTCCCGCACGAGGAGGTTCGCGCGTGGCTGCTGAGACTCGCCAATGGCGAGTTCGACGCGCCGCCGCCCGAGCCACGCTGAGAAGTGCCTGTCCTCTGGCGGACAAGGGCGCTCGCCGACGTCGCTCGAATCACCCGCTTTATCGCCGCTGATAATCCGGTCGCGGCCACTCGCATCGCGCGCGAGCTACTTCTTGCCGGCGACAGCCTCGCAATGTTTCCTCGCCGTGGCCGTCCCGGTCGCCAGGCAAGTACTCGTGAGTTGGTCACAGTTGGACCGTATATCCTGGTTTACCGCCTCGCCGGCGTGGATGCGGTCACCATCTTGCGCGTCTGGCACGCTGCCCAGGACCGCTGATCCCACTTGCCCACAACGAGCGCGCGAAGCCAGGATGCGCCTCTGCCAGTTCATGCTGGGCAGGCGGGCAATGCATCTCGGTCAATAGCGGCCAACGGCATACGGCTGCCGCAACCATCTACGCAGAACGTCAGCTTCTGTCAGCAAAAGGACCAGCATGGACGCAGCAGGCAGCAACCGCACGGTGGCCGTGCACCTGGCCGAAGCCTTGGCACGGCACGGCGTGGACACCGTGTTCGGCCAGAGCATCCCGAGCCTATTCTTCCTTGCCGCCCCGGAGTTCGGCATCCGCCAGGTGGCCTACCGCACCGAGAACGCCGGCGGGGTGATGGCGGACGCCTACGCCCGCATCACCCGGCGCATCGGCGTGGTGGCGGCGCAGAATGGCCCGGCCGCGACCCTGCTGGTGGCGCCGCTGGCCGAGGCGCTGAAGGCGTCGGTGCCGATGCTGGCGCTGGTGCAGGACGTGTCGCCGCTGAATATGGACCGCAACGCCTTCCAGGAGCTGGACCACCACGCGCTGTTCGCCGGCGTCGCCAAGTGGGTGCGCCGCCTGCCCCATGCCTCCCGCGTGCAGGACTACGTGGACATGGCGGTGCGCGCCGCCACCAGCGGACGGCCTGGGCCTGCGGTGCTGCTGGTGCCGCTCGATATGCTGTCGGAAACCGCCGCCGTCGCGCACCGCCGCACGGCCGGCATGGGCGCCGTGCCGCTCGACCCTGCCATGCCGCCGCCGGCCCGCATCAGTGAGGCCGCCCGCGTGCTGCAAAGCGCGGAACGCCCGCTGGTGATCGCCGGCGGCGGCGTGCACATGAGCAGCGCGGCCCCGGCGCTGGCGGCGTTGCAGGCGCTCGGGTTCCCAGTCGCCACCACCGTTATGGGCAAGGGCGCGGTAAATGAGACGCACCCGCTGTCGTTCGGCGTGGTCGGCTACTTCATGGGGCGGCATAGCGCCAGCGCCGGCATGCGCGCGCTGGTGCAGGATGCCGACGCGCTGCTGCTGGTCGGCACCCGCACCAACCAGAACGGGACGGATAGCTGGCAACTTTATCCCAGGCGCGCGCAGATCGTTCAAATCGACGTGGACCCAGAGGAGATCGGCCGCACCTATGAGGTGGCGGTCGGCCTCGTGGGCGACGCGCGGCTCGCGCTGGAAGCACTGACGGCGGCGCTCCGCCCGGTGGCGCGCCCGAGCCTTGCGGACACCATCGCCACCGCCCGCGCGGCGTACCAGGCAGAGGCCGGGCCGTTGTTCGGCAGCGCCCAGCGGCCGATCCGGCCGGAACGGGTCGTGGCCGCCATCCAGGACGCGACCACTGCGGACAGCATCCTGGTGGCGGATGCAAGCTACGCCTCCATCTGGATCGCCAATGGCATGGTGGCACGCGCCGCCGGGCAACGGTTCCTGACGCCGCGCGGCATCGCCGGCTTAGGTTGGGGGTTGCCGATGGCATTGGGCGCCAAGATGGCCCGGCCGGACGGGCACGTCGTATGCCTCACCGGCGACGGCGGCTTCGCGCATTGCTGGGCGGAGCTGGAAACGGCGGTCCGCATGGGCCTGCCGGTCACGGTCGTGGTGCTGAACAACGGCATCCTGGGTTACCAGAAACACGCCGAGCTGGTGGCCTACGACGCGCACACCGACGCCGTGCAGTTCCGCCCGGTGGACCACGCCGCCATTGCCCAGGCCTGCGGCTGCATCGGCGTGCGGATCGAGGACCCAGCCGACCTGGCTACGGCGTTACGGGAGGCGCGCGACGCGGACCGGCCGACGGTGCTGGACGTCATCACCGACCCGGACGCGCACCCGCCGATCACCTCGTTCGGCGACCGCCTGCAACCGGCTTAACCCTACCACCTAAACGTCCGGGCTTGCCGATCCGGCGCGCAACCCGCACTTAGGGACCTATCTGCCGTCCCACTGAGGTGTCCCCTTGATCAACCGCTACCACGACCCGCGTCTCGACGACGACGATCCGGATCCCAACAACCCCGACGTGCCGGAGCCGATTGGCCCCGAGCCCAAGGAGCCCGGCGACAACCGCACCCTTTCGTCGCCGATCAACGAGCTTGAAAGCCGGCTGTTCAAGACGCGCACCGTCCTGGTGTTCGGCGCCATCAACGACAAGGTCGCGCGCGACGTGACCGGCCGCCTGCTGGCGTTGGCCAGCGACAGCGACCAGCCGATTGACCTGTATGTCAACTCGCCCGGCGGCCACGTCGAGAGCGGCGACACCATCCACGACATGATCCGCTACGTGGACGACGTGGCGCCGGTGCGCATCATCGGCACCGGCTGGGTCGCGAGCGCCGGCGCGCTGATTTTCCTGGCAGGCAAGAAGGAGCGCCGGATGTGCCTGCCGAACACGCGCTTCCTGTTGCACCAGCCCATGGGCGGCGTGCGCGGCCCGGCCACGGACATCGACATCGAGGCGCGCGAAATTATCAAAATGCGCCAGCGCATCAACCACATCATCGCACGCGAGACCGGGCAGACCATGGAGAAAGTGGTCAAGGACACCGACCGCAACCACTGGATGTCTGCCGAGGAGGCCATCAGCTACGGCATGGTCGGCCGGATCATAAACAGCGCCAAGGAACTCTGAAACCACTGGCGGGCGGCTAGCTCATCAGCCAGCCTCCCGCCACATCGACCGTCTGGCCGGTCACGAACAGCGTGTCCGGGCCGGTCAGCACGCAGGCCATCGCTGCTACATCCTCAGCCGTGCCCAGCCGTCGCAACGGCGTTGCGTCCACGATGGCGTCGTTCACCCCGCCCGCCACCGTGCGCATCAACGGCGTATCGATCCGGCCAGGGGCGATGGCGTTCACCGTGATGCCGTGCGGCCCAAGCTCGCCCGCCAAATGCCGGGTTAGGCCCACCAGCGCGGCCTTGGTCGCGGCGTAGTGCGCCCCCACGAATGGCACATAGGCGTGCGCCGCGACCGAGCTTTGGTTCACGATCCGGCCCTGCCCCGCCGCCATCATGCCGGGTGCCAGCCGCCGCACCAGGTGGAACGCGCCGGACAGGTTGACGCCGACCACGCGCGCCCACTCGGCCGGGTCCATGTCGAACGCGGCTGCCGGCGCGCCGTCGTGCTTGGGGCTGATGCCGGCGTTGTTGACCAGGATGCCCGGCCGCCCCAACGCCTGTTCCACCACCAAGCACGCCGCTTCCACCGCCGCCCAGTCCGCCACGTCGCACTGCGCCGCCGTACCGCCGACTTCCTGCGCCACGCGCTCCGCCGCCTCCCCGTCTATGTCCAGCACGCCGACCCGTGCGCCGCGCGCTGTGAGCGCCCGGCAGATCGCTGCGCCGATCCCTTGCCCGCCGCCGGTGACGACGGCGATGGCGCCATTATGCGTCGGCGACATGCAGCATGATCTTGCCGATGTGCGCGCTGCTCTCCATCAGACGGTGCGCCTCGGCGACCTGTTCCAGCGGGAATGTCTCATGGATCACCGGCCCGCACCGTCCGGCCGACAGCACCGGCCACACCCGTTCCCGCAGCGCCGCCGCGATCTCGGCTTTCTGTTCCGCGGTGCGCGGGCGCATGGTGCTGCCGGTGACCGTAAGCCGCCGGGTCATGATGGAGGTGAGGTCGGCCCCCTCCAGCTTCGATCCGCCGAGGAAAGCAATAATCACCAGCCGCCCATCCATCGCCAGGCAGCGCAAGTTCTGCGCAAAGTACTGCGCGCCGACCATGTCCAGCACCACGTTCACCCCAGCGCCGGCGGTGAACTCCTTGATGGACGCTGCGAAGTCCGCGACCTTGTAGTTGATGGCGGCGTCGGCGCCGAACCGCACGCAGGCGTCGGTCTTTTCCCGGCTGCCCGCCGTCGCATAGACCCGGCTGCCGAACTCGTGCGCAAGCTGCAACGCGGTCACGCCGATGCCGCTGGTGCCGCCGTGGACCAGCGCGCTCTCGCCGGGCGCCAACCGTCCGTGGCCGAACAGGTTGGCCCACACGGTGAAGTATGTCTCCGGCAGCGCCGCCGCGCGCACGGCGTCGTATCCGTCCGGCCAAGGCAGGCACTGCCCGCCCGGCGCCACGCAGTACTCGGCATAGCCGCCGCCGTTAGCCAGCGCGCACACCCGGTCTCCCACCGCCCAGCCAGCCTCCGGACCGGCCGCCGCTACCTCGCCAGACACTTCCAGCCCCAGCAACGGGCTGGCGCCAGACGGCGGCGGGTAAGCGCCCATGCGCTGCAGCACGTCCGGACGGTTCACGCCGGCCGCCAGCACGCGGATCAGCACCTCGGCCGGACCCGGCTGCGGCACGGCGCCGGAGGCCATGTGCATCACCTCCGGCCCGCCGGCGGTGTGGGCGATGTGGCGCATGGTGGGCGGGACGGGCATGGGCGGGTCTCCGTGTGGTTGCGCGGAACGTCGAGCGCCAGACCAGCGCTGTCAATGCGCTTGCGCCTATGGGGGCCATGCGGGATGGTGCGGCAAAGGCGTCCTGCAAGACCCACCGGAGGATCGAAATGCCTGTCACCCGCCGCACCGCGATCGGCGCTGCGCTCGCGTCCCCGTTCATCGTCCGGCACGCGCGTGCGCAGACCGGGCCGATCCCGCTCGGCGCGCTGTACCCGTTCTCCGGCGGCCTGGCGCTGCTGGGGGACGAGAGCTTCCGTGGCCTCGAAATCGCGGTCGAGGAGCGCAACGCGGCCGGCGGCGTGCTGGGCCGCCCGATCCGGCTGGCGAAGGGCGACGCGGTGGACCAGAATCAAGCCATCGGCGAGGTCCGCCGCCTTATGAGCGTGGAGCGCGTGGCCGCCGTGTTCGGCACCTATGCCAGCCCGCTGGTATTCGCGGCGTCGCAGGCAACGGAGCTGGCCGGCACGCCGTACTTCGAGCTGGGCGCCATCAGCGACCCCATCACCGACCGCGGCTTCAAGTACCTGTTCCGCTCCTGCGCCACCGCGAGCGCGTTCGGCACCGCGACGGTCGAGGCCGTCAGCGGCGCGCTGGCCCCGCTATGGGGCGTGGACCCCAAAACCCTCAAGGTCGCGATCCTGCACGAGGACGCGCTATACGGCAGCACCGTCAGCGGCTTCCAGGTGGCGCGCGCCAAGGAACTCGGCCTGAACGTGGTCGAGAAGCTGTCCTACAGCGCCACCACCGTGGACTTGTCGAGCGTCGTGCAACGCCTGCGCGGCGCTGGCGCCGACGTGGTGCTGCACACCGGCTACCAAAACGACATCGTGCTGTTTTTCCGCCAGATGAAGCAGGTGGGCTGGAAGCCGCGCATGATCGTAGGCTCCGGCGGCGGGCACTCATTGCAGGACACCGCCAACGCGGTCGGCGCGGACTACGACGGGCTGGCGAACGTGGACTTCACCCAGTACGCGGTGAACGACAAGGCCGCGCCGGGCGTGAAGGAGGTGCTGGCGGCATACGAAAAGAAGTACGGCACCAAGCCGCGCAGCGGGCACAGCCTGGCGAACTACATGGGCGGCAAGGTGTTCCTGGACGCAATCCAACGCGCCGGCAGCCTGGACCGCGACAAGCTGCGCGCCGCCATCCTGGCGACCGACGTGCCGGTCGGCGCCACCGCGACCGGATGGGGCGTGAAGTTCGACGAGAAGGGCCAGAACACCCGGGCCAAGCCGTTCCTGCTGCAGTGGCAGAACGGCAGCCAGGTCACCGTGTTCCCGGAGGATGCCGCGGTCGGCTCATTGAGGCCCACCCTGGGCGTGTGACCCGGCGCGCCGGGCCATGGACGTCCTGCCGCAGCTCATTGCCAACGGACTGCTGCTGGGCGGCGTGTTCGCGCTGATTTCCATCGGCCTCACGCTCATTTTCGGCATCGTGCGCGTGGTGAACTTCGCGCACGGCGAAATCCTGATGGCCGGCATGTACTGCGCCTGGCTGCTGGCGTCGCAAATGGGCCTGCACCCCTACGCGGCGGCGCTCCCGCTGGCGGCGGTGTTCTTCGCGGCCGGGTGCCTGATGCAGCGCTTCATTATCCAGCCGTTGCTGAACGAGGACGCGCACATCCAAATCTTTGCCACTGTCGGCATCGGCACCGCCATGGCCAACTTGGCGCTCGTGCTGTTCAGCGCCGACCTGCGCAGCGTCGACGTGCCCTGGGCGCGCTCCCCCACCCAGTTCCTCGGCGTGTCGGTGGCGCAGGGCATGTTGGTGGCGTTCGGCGTCTCCGTGGCGGCAGCGGCCGGGCTGATCCTGTTCCTGTCCCGCACCCATTTGGGCCGCGCCATCCGCGCCGTGGCGCAGAACCGCTACGCCGCGCCGCTCATGGGCATCGACGTGAACCGGATTTACGTCATCACCTTCGGTATCGGCACGGCGGCCGTGGGCCTCGCCTCCGCGGTGCTGTCTCCGGTCTATCCGGTGTTCCCCACGGTCGGCGGCTACTTCGCGCTGACCGCGTTCGTGGTGGTGGTGCTGGGCGGCATGGGCAGCCTGTCGGGCGCCATCATCGGCAGCCTGATCGTTGGCCTGACCGACAGCCTGGCCGGCTACTACGTCGCGCCGGACCTGAAGGAGGTCGTGGTGTTCTGCCTGTTCCTCGGCATCCTGGTGCTGCGCCCGGCCGGGCTGTTCGGCATCCGGGGGGCCGAGGCATGAAACCGTTCCTGGCCGTCCTTGCAGCCTTGTTGCTGCTGTTCCTGCTGCCCTACGCCGTCATCCCCGCGTTGGCGCCCGAAGGGGCCGGGTTCTGGCAGCATGTGTTCGTCACCATTTTCCTGTTCGCGGCCATGAGCAGCGCCTGGAACATCGTCGGCGGCTACGCCGGGCAGCTCAGCCTGGGGCACACGCTGTTCTACGGCATTGGCGGCTACGTCGCGGTCGGGCTATCGATCCGCTACGGCCTGACGCCCTGGCTTGGCGGGCTGATTGGCGCGGCCGTTTCCGCCATCGCCGGCGTGCTGTTGGCTTGGCCGACGCTGCGGTTGCGCGGGCCGTTCTACACGCTGTCCACCATCGCCATCCTGCAAGTCGCGCGGCTGCTGGCGATCCATGAAAAGGAGCTGACCGGCGGCTCGGCCGGGCTGCCAGTGCCGATGTTCGCCGATGGCGAGCTGCGCATCGGCTGGACCTGGCTGCTGTTCCGCGAAAAGGAGAACACGGTCATCGTCGCCTTCGGCCTGCTGCTGCTGGCGATGGGCGTGTCCTGGTGGGTGCGGCGCTCCCGCCTGGGCTTCCAGTTGGTCGCCATCCGCGAGCGCGAGGACGCGGCCCGGGCCGTGGGCGTGAACACCACGGCGGCGAAGCTCACGGCGGTCGCCATCAGCGCGGCGCTCACCAGCCTGATCGGCACGTTCGGGGCGATCTACTCCAACTACCTCGACCCCGACAGCATGTTCAGCCTGACCACCGCCATTTCGGTGGCGATGTTCGCGCTGATCGGCGGCCTCGGCACCGTGACCGGCCCGTTGCTCGGCACGCTGCTGGTGGTGCCGATCGCCGAGGCGGCGCGCGGTTGGCTGGGCGCTGCGGCGAACGGGCTGCACGGCCTGGTGTACGGCCTGGTGCTGGTGGCCGTCGTGCTGACCATGCCGCGTGGCATCGTCGGCACCCTGGCGCCGCGCATCCGCCGCTGGCGTGGGCTGGACCAGGCCGACCGCAGCGGCGTGACGCTCGCCCCCATCCTGCCCGGTCCCAGCGGTGCGCGCCCACCCGTCGGCGAGCCTATCCTGGAAGCCACCAACCTGACCCGGCGCTTCGGCGGCCTGGTGGCGACGGACCGCGTGTCCCTCAGCCTGCGTGAAGGCGAGGTCATCGGCATCATCGGCCCCAACGGCGCGGGCAAGACCACGCTGTTCAACCTGCTGTCCGGCTTCCTGCCGCCCTCGTCCGGCGCCGTCCGCATCCGCACCGCATCGGGCTGGATCTCACCCAGCACAGCCCACGCCTTCGCCCGCGCCGGCGTCGGCCGCACGTTCCAGATCGTGCAGCCGTTCGGGGGCATGACCGTGCGGGAAAACATCCTGCTGGGCGCATTCCAGAGCGGCCACGAACCCGGCGCGGAGGCGGACCGGGTGGCCGAGCTGGTGGGCCTCGGACACCTGCGCGACACTCCCGCCCGCAACCTCACCGTCGGCGGCCTGAAACGGCTCGAGGTGGCCCGCGCGCTCGCCATACGCCCGCGCGTCCTGCTGCTGGACGAGGTCATGGCCGGCCTCAACCCGGCCGACGTGGCGCAGGCGGTCGAGCTGGTGCGCCGGGTGCGGGACAGCGGCGTGTCCATTATCGCCATCGAGCACGTCATGGCCGCCATTATGGCGATCAGCGACCGCGTGGTGGTGATCAGCAGCGGCCGGGTCATTGCCGAGGGCACGCCAGCCGACATCGCGCAGAACCCCATAGTGATCGAGGCCTACCTCGGGGAGGAGTACGTTGCTGCTCAGGCTGCGTGACGTGTCCGCCGGCTACGGCCGGGTCGGCGTGCTGCACGGCGTCAGCCTGGACGTGGCGGCGGGCGAGGTCGTCACCGTCATCGGCGCGAACGGCGCCGGCAAGACCACCACGCTCCGCGCCATATGCGGCCTGCTGCGCCCCACGTCCGGGACCATCGAGATCGACGGCGCATCCACCGCCGGCCGCACGCCGCACGACGTAGTGGCGCTGGGCGTGACGATGGTGCCGGAGGGCCGGCAGTTGTTCCCGTTCATGACGGTGCGGGAGAACCTGTTGCTGGGCGCATACCGCCGCGCCGCGCGGGACCGGCTGGCGGCCCGGCTGGAGGAGGTGCTGGCCATCTTCCCACGGGTCCGCGAACGCATGGCGCAGCTTGCCGGCAGCCTGTCCGGCGGCGAACAGCAGATGGTCGCAATCGCCCGCGGCATGATGGCCAACCCCCGTCTGTTGATGTTCGATGAGCCTTCGCTGGGCCTGGCGCCCATCATCGTGCGCCAGGTGTTCGACGTGATCGACAGGGTGGTCGCGACCGGCACGACGGTGCTGATCGTGGAGCAGAACATATTCCACACGTTGCAGATCGCGACCCGCGGCTACGTGCTGGAGAATGGCGCTGTCGCGTTGTCGGGGGAGGGACCGGCGCTGCTGCGGGACCCGCATGTGCGCCGCGCATACCTGGGGGTGTAACGGTTGTAACGATCCGGCGGCTCGCACACATGTTGCCGATGCCACGCACCGCCCTCCTGCTGATCGCCATCCTTCTTACGTTCGCTGCCGCTCCGCCAGCCTCGGCGCGGGACGCGGTCGCCGACTGGACCATCGTCGCGGATCGGCTGGGCCGTGGCGGCGCCAACTGGCGCACGCTCGCCATCATGCACCGCGCCATGCACGACGCGGTGAACGCGGCCCATCCGCACTATGCCCGCTGGCACCCGGCCGAAGCAGACGAGCCTAAGGTCGATCCTGCGTTGCCCCGTCCCGTTGTGGCAGGGGCTGCGATGGCGGCGGCGGCACGGCGGGTGCTGGTGCTGCTGCACCCTGACCAACGCGACGAGGTCGAGATGACGTATGCCCGTGCGCTCAGCCGCACCCCGGACGGTTTGGCGGAGGAGGCTGGCACTGCGCTTGGCGAAGCAATTGGCACGGCGGCCGTGCTGCGCCGGGTTGACGATGGCTTCAGCAACGCGCGCCAGTTCCCAACCTTGCTGAAGCCTGGCAAGTGGCGGCTGGTGCCGCAGGAATTCCGCAACAGCAGCACGACCGACGCCCGGCCGTTCCTGTTCACCGCTCCGGACGAGGTGCCGCCTTCACCTCCGTCCGCAATCGACAGCCCCCGTTTCCGGCAGGAGCTTGAGGAGGTTCGAAGCATCGGTGCCTATCAGTCCAACACGCGCACGGCGTTGCAGTCCGAAGCGGCAGTCTATTGGTACTTCCAAAGCTCGCAGCGCGGGTTTGTCCATCTCGGACTTGCCCTGCTCAATGCGCCAGGGGTCGAAAACGACCTCGCGGCCGAGGCGCGGACTATGTCGCAGCTTGCCTCCGCCATGGCGGACAGCGCGATCCTGGCCTGGTGGGAAAAGGAGCGTTTCCTGTATTGGCGCCCCATCACCGCAATACGCGAGGGCGTTGAGGGCGTTGCCGCCGATCCAAGCTGGTCGCCGCTGATTGAGACGCCGCCGCACCCGGAGTACCCATCCGGCCACGCCGCCGACTGCTTTACCGGCGCCATGGTGTTGCAGGCCGCGTTTCCCGGGCTGGGCGGTCCGGTAAGCTACGTCGCCCAGCCTGGACGCCCCGCAGACGAGGCCGCCACCAGCATGGGGCAGCACAGCCTGCTCGCTGACAGTGGCATCAGGGCCAAGCGCACCTACCCAAGCCTGGCCCTCATGGCAGAGGACTGCGCCGACAGCCGCATCTGGGCCGGCGCGCATTTCCATGCGGCGGACGAGGAAGCACGCCGGCTCGGCCAGGTCATCAGCAGCCGGGCCATGGCCGCTGTTCCGTCAGTACGTTGACCCCAGTGTCGTGGCCCGGCGGCTAGGCCGCCAGCGCCGTCCGGACCCGGCCGTGGTAGTCGGCGTCAGCCACCGGCCCCACTAGCGACACCGTCGGGTTGCTGGCCACCAGCACCTTGGCCGCCTCCATGACGCTCTCGGCCGTGACCGCCTCCACATCCTGCTTGGCCTGTTCCGGCGTCATGACATAGCCGCGCTCGAACAGGCTGCTGGCAAGGCCCTGCGCCAGTGAGAATGGCCGTTCCTTCACGGTGGCGATCCGCACCAACTGTCCGTTCTTGGCACGGATGATGTCCGCCTCGTTCAGCCGGTGCGTGGCCTTGGTGATCTCATTGCACGTCACGTCCAGCAACTCGTCCACGTGCTTGGCCGTGGTGCCGGCGAACACATTGAAGTCGCCGTTGTCGCGGCCATGGTCCGAGCTGGCGTACACCGTGTAGACCAAGCCGCGCTTCTCCCGCACCTCCTGGAACAACGGCGAGCTCATGCCGCCGCCAATCGCGCGCGCCAGCACGCGGTGCGCGTGCACGGAGGGGTCCGTCTCGGCAACCGACTGCAACCCTAGCAGGATGGTGACCTGCTCGAAGTCCTTTTCGGTGTTGCGCACCTGTCCGCCGACATAGCGGGCCGGCTCGAACGTGACCTGGTTGCTGGTGCCAGGCAGCGCCTGGAAGTGGCTGCCCACCATGTCGGCGAAATCCTCGTGCCGGAAATCACCGGTGCCGACCACCACCATGTTGTCGGCGAAGTAGTGCTGCTGCACGAAGTCGGTGAAGTGCTCGCGGTTGACGCCCTCGATGAACTCGGCCCGGCCCAGGATCGGCCGGCCCAGCGACTGTTCCGGATAGGCCATCGCGCCGTAGCCGTCATAGGCCACGTGGGACGGGTTGTCCTGCGACCGGCGGATTTCCTGTAGAATCACGCCCTTCTCGACCGCGATGTCGCCAGGCTCGAACGTCGAGTTGCACAGCACGTCGCCCAGGATCGCGACCGACTGCGCGATGGTGCTTTTAAGCCCGGTCACGAAGTACGCCGTCGTGTCGTGCGAGGTGTAGGCGTTGATGTTGGAACCCAGCACCTCGACCTCGGCGCCAATTTGCAGCGCCGTGCGGTTGCGGGTCCCCTTGAACGCCATGTGCTCCAAAAAGTGCGCGATGCCGTTGTTGGCCGCGGTCTCGTTCCGCGCGCCCGCCTTGATGAAAACGCCCACTGCAGCAGAGTCGAAGCCCGGCAGGTTGACGCTGATGACCCGCAGGCCGTTCGGAAGGGTGGTCTGTTCGATATGCATTCGAGCCATATGGGCTTGCCGGCGTTGAAACCAGACCGGCCGGACAAGGAAATTTCTAGCTCAACGCGGCGTCTGGGCCAGGGACAAGGTGCGGGCCGCGTCCGGTTGCCGCAGCCGGCCGATGACGCCTGCCGCCACAAGGTTCAGCACGGCCGCGGCAGCAAGAATCACCGCCGGGCCAATCCCAAACGCTGAAAGCGCTGCGATCATGCCAGCGCCCGCGACCATGAAAACCGCGTTCAGCACGTTGTTGGCCGCAATCATCCGGGCGCGGCAGGCTGGGTCGGACCGGTCCTGAACCAGGGCATACAGCGGCACCGAGAACACGCCGCCGCACGCCGACGCGCCCAACAGGCATAGCAACGCAGCGATGCCCGGCGTCGAACTGAGCATGGCGGCAGGCGTGCTCCATCCCGCGGCGGCCGGCAGCGATGCAAGGAACGCGAAGGCCGCGGTGAACGCCGACAACAGCAGCGCGGCACCGGGCACGTGCCGGGCCGAGATTTCGCCGTGCAGCAGCCGTGCCGCCAGCATCGAGCCGATGCCGACACCCACCGCGAACCCGGCCAACAGCAAGGTCACCACTTGGTTGTCCGCGCCGAAGCTCTGCTTGGCCAGCACCGGAAACACCGCCAGGAACGTCGCGCCGATGGTCCAGAACCAAGACAGCCCCAGGATCGGCAACCACACCGCCCGGTTGGCACGCGCGGCGCGCAGCAGCTCCCAGGTTTCGCGGACCACGTTCCAGCCAATGCGCAGCCCTGGCATAGCTGGACGCGCGCGCGGCACGGCGAACGCGGCCAAGGCCCCGGCCAGCGCCAAGGCAATCCCCGCGCCCGCCACCAGCGCCGGGCCATTGCGCAAGCCGATCAGCGCGCCGCCGGCGATGGTGCCGGCTAGGATGCCGCCGAACGTTCCGGCCTCGACCAGCGCGTTGCCGCGCACCAGCTCATGCTCGGCCAGGTGGTCCGGGAGCAGCCCGTATTTCAGCGGGCTGAAGAACGCCGCCTGAATCCCCAGCCCGAACAGCACCGCCAGCAGCATCGGCACGTTGCCCACCAACAGGCCCCAGGCCGCCAGCAGCATGATCCCGACCTCCGCCACCTTGGTCGCGCGCAACAGGCGCGACTTGTCGAACCGGTCCGCAAGCTGCCCGGCCGACGCGGAGAACAGCACGTAGGGCAAGATGAACAGGCCGCCCGCCAGCGCCACCAGCTCCGCCCCGCCCTCGGCCGTTCGAAACACGATCAGCACGACCAAGGCGTTCTTGAACAGGTTGTCGTTCAACGCGCCGAGGGACTGCGACAGGAACAGCGGCAGGAAACGGCGGGTACGCAGCAGTGCGATGCTCATGGAGGTTCCCTGGTTGGAGCGGCTCCCGTGTCATAGGCGATTTGCCATTGCCTGACAGCCTCCGCAAACGCGTGCGCTGCATCTCTTAATGGCTTATTCACCAAAGTCAGTTACTCTGTCCCAGGAACGGCATCTGCTGCCGTCAATGCCGCTCCGCCTATGGGATGACCCATGTTACAGCTCGCTTCGATGAGTACCGGCCGTGCCATGTTCCTGCTGGATGTCGCCGGCATGGCGCTGCTCTGGCCGGCTGCTGTCCTCGTTTGGGTCACGGGCGGCGCGCCCTCGTTTTGGGTCGCGGCCGCCACCGCGGCGCTGTATCCCGCCTTGAACCTTGTGGCGCTGTACGCGCTTGGTTTGTACCGGCGGGACGTGGTGATCGAGGTCCGGCGCTCCCTTGGCCGGGTTCCACTCGTGACGGTGCTGGGCGCTGCCGGTGCTGCCGGCGGGTTGGCGTTGGGCGGCGTGTCGTGGGCTGGCGGCGGCCCAGTGCCATTGCCGGTTGTCGCCGCGGGCTGCTTCCTGGCCGCAGGCATCGGCGCCCGGATTGCGTTTGACGCCCTGCGGCGCAACGGGCTGTTCTGCCGCCGGCTGCTGATTGTCGGCGCCGGACGGCGGGCTTGGGACCTTGTGTGGGTGCTGCGCCATGAGGGGCTGAACCTCGCCTACACCATCGCCTTCGTGCACGACCCGGCGTTTGGCGGCGTGGACCCGCGCCTGGCGGACGGCTCGGCCGGGGAAATCATGCTGATGGGCAATGACGGCTTCCTGGGCATCGCGCGACGGTTCGGCGCAGACCAGGTGGTGGTGGCGCCCGATGAGCGCCGCGGCATGTCGTTGGAGGGGTTGTTGGCGTGCAAGATCGCCGGGTTCCCGGTGCAGCAGTATCTCAGCTTCATGGAAAAGGAGATCCGCCGGGTAGACCTCAAACGGATGGACCTCAGTTGGCTGCTGTACTCCGAGGGGTTCCATTTCGGAGCGGTTGACCGGTTCGTGAAACGGTCGCTCGACCTGCTGGTCAGCCTGCTCATGCTGCTGGCGCTGTCGCCGGTCCTGCTGGCGGCGTTCATCGCCATCAAGCTGGAGGACGGCGGCCCCGCGTTCTACAGCCAAGACCGGGTGACGCGGGACGGACGGGTGTTCCGTATCCACAAGCTGCGCACAATGCGGGTCAACGCCGAGCCAGGCGGAGCGGTCTGGGCAGCGCTGGGCGACGCGCGCGTGACCCGGTTCGGCGCGCTCCTACGCCGGACCCGCGTCGATGAGCTGCCGCAACTTATCAATATCGTGCGCGGGGACATGTCGTTTGTTGGCCCCCGGCCAGAACGGCCAGCCTTTGTCGCGCAACTGGCGCAGGAAATCCCGCTTTACCATGAACGTCACGTCGCCAAGGCCGGGCTGACCGGATGGGCGCAGGTCAACTACCCCTATGGCGCATCGGTCAACGATGCGCGCTCCAAGCTTAGCTATGACCTTTACTATATCAAAAACTTCAGCGTGCTGTTCGACGTGCTGATTATCGTGCAGACGCTGCGGGCGGTGCTATGGCCGGGGCCGGCTGGGGTCCGCTAAAGTTCAGGCGATCCGCTTAACCGGGAGGCCGGGCGCCAGCCCAATCCAGCACGACATCCCGCACCCGCTGTCCCGTGCGGGCGCCCAATCGCGCGGCGGCGGCATTCACCGCGGACACCACCCCGTCCTCAAGCGTGGACCGGGCGTCGCCGATCCGGCAGCTTCCGCACGCGGCGGCCAACGCTGCCATGCCGCGCCGGTCCAATGCCGCGAGCCGACCCAGCCCGGCCCGGTCGATGCCGATGCCGGCATCGTTGAACACGGCCGCGAACGCGTCCGCCCGCAGCGCCATTGCCGGCTCGCCCCCGACCAGGCCCCCGTGCGATCCGGTGACCACGATGGCTTCGCGGTCCACCTCCGCGCTCACCAGCGACGCGCTGTCCACCAGGACCACCGCGCGTGGGCCGGCGTGGTCGAACGTGCCGCGCGCCTCCTCCGCCCGCGGCGCGACATAGCGGCGGATGGGGGCGTGCTCCAGCTCGGCCATCGCCTCATGGCAGGCCATGCCGGGCACGACGCCGAGGGCCAGCGCCGCCGCGTTGACTCGGCTGATTTGCCCGCGGGCCAGCATGTCGTCCGCGTCGCCCACCCGCGCGGTCTCGTGCCCGACCGCTGCCGCCGGCACGCCGAGCCGGTCGAACAACGCCAGCGATGCAATGCCAGCCTCGTCCAGCCCGATGCCCGCGTCATGGAACACCGCCGCCCTCACGCAGGCCGCCAGCGCCAGGCACCCGGCATACCGCCCCCCGTGCGAGCCCGTCAGCAACACCGCGCCGCGTGCCTCGGCCGGCAGCTTCGTGACGGTCGGCGCAAGGATCACTGAACCCTCCTGGACGATGCCGAAGCAGCGTGCCACCGTTCACGCCACACGCGAAGGCCGCCGCAGCGCGCCCGCACCTGGGAGGAATTTCCGACTGTCCAGCACCGCTTACGTGCCCGCCCGACCCAACACCGACGTGCCGCGCCTGCGCGCGCACCACCGCCTGATGCACCGCATCCGTGCGCTGGAGGAGGCGGCGCTGCGTGGCCTGGCGGATAAGCTTATTCTGGGCGCTATCCACCCGTCCATCGGACAGGAAGCGGTCGCGTCTGGCGTCGTGTCCGTCTTGGCAGGCACGGACGTGCTGCTGTCCACCCACCGCGGGCACGGCCACACGCTGGCGAAGGGCGCGCCTCCGGGCGCCATGATGCGGGAGCTGTTCGGCCGGGTCGGCGGAAGCTGCGGCGGCAAGGGCGGGTCGATGCACATCGCGGATTTCGGCGTCGGCATGCTGGGCGCGAACGGCGTGGTGGCGGCCAACATTGTCATCGCCGCCGGCGCCGCCCACGCGATCAAGCTGCGCGGCGAGGACCGGGTGGTGTGCTGCCTGTTCGGCGACGGCGCCACCAACCGCGGCCCGTTCCTGGAGGGCCTGAACTGGGCCGCCACGTTCCATCTGCCGGTGCTGTTCGTGTGCGAGGACAACGGCTTTGCCGCCACCACCCGCACCGCCGCGACGCTCGCTGGCCCCGGCCCGGTAATGCGCGCCCGAAGCCTGGGCCTGGTTGCGGAAGAGGTGGACGGCAACGACGTGGTGGCGGTGGACGAGGCGGCGCGCCGCTTGGTGGCCGATATCCGCGCCGGCGGCGGCCCGCGCTTCCTGCTGGCCCGCACCTACCGCATGACCGGCCACACCGGCTCTGACCCGGCGGCGTACCGGCCCGCCGACGAGGTCGAGCAACGGCGCGCGTTCGACCCGATCCGCCAGGCGGCCGATACGCTCGCCGCCGCCGGCGTGGCCCAAACGGAGCTTGACGCCGACCGGGACGCCGCCGCCGCCGAGATGGCAGCCGCATTCAACGAAGCCCGCGCCGCGCCGTATCCCGATGCTGCCGAGGCGCTGCGCGACGTGCAAGGCGTCGGCAGCCCTGAGCAGGAGGCGTTTTAGGTGGCGCGCATGACCTACCTCGACGCGGCCCGGGACGCGCTGTCCGAGGAGATGCGCCGGGACCCGGCCGTGTGGGCGCTGGGCGAGGACTTGGGCCGCGGCGGCGTGTTCGGCCAATATCGCGGGTTGCAGGCGGAGTTCGGGCCGGAGCGCATCCTCGACACCCCCATTTCCGAGGCCGCCATCATGGGCGTCGCCGTCGGCGCCGCCATGATGGGCACCCGCCCGGTCGTGGAGATGCGCTTCTCCGACTTCGCGCTGTGCGCCATGGACGAGCTGGTGAACCAGGCCGCCAAGGCCCGCTTCATGTTCGGTGGCCAGGCGCGGGTGCCGATGGTGGTGCGGGAGCCGGTCGGCATGTGGCGCAGCTCCGCCGCGCAGCACTCGCAGAGCCTGGAGGCCTGGTACGCCCATGTGCCCGGCCTGGTGGTCGCGTGCCCGTCCACACCCGCCGACAACAAGGGCCTGCTGAAGTCCGCCATCCGCTGCGACGACCCGGTGGTGTTCATGGAGCACAAGGGCCTGTGGCCGCTGGAGGACGACGTTCCGGACGGGGACCACCTGGTGCCGTTCGGCGAGGCCCGCATTGCCCGCCCGGGCCGTGACGTGACTGTCGTATCCTGGTCCGCGCAGGTGCACGTCTGCCTAGACGCCGCGCGGACGCTGGACGCGGCCGGGGTGTCAGCCGAGGTGATCGACCTGCGCACGCTGTGGCCGTGGGACAAGGCCTGCGTGTTCGGCAGCGTCGAGCGCACCGGCCGGTTGCTGGTGGTGCACGAGGCCGTGGCGGTGGGCGGCTTCGGCGCGGAGGTCGCGGCCACGGTCGCGGAGCACCGTGCCGGGCACCTGCGCTCGCCAGTCCGCCGGCTCGGGGCGCCGCGCGCGCTGATCGGCTACGCGCCGCCGGTCGAGGACGCCGTCCGCGTCACGGCGGCGCGCGTAGTGCGGGCGGCGCGGGAGATGGCCGGTTGACCCCCAATGAAATGACCGGCGGCGAGGCTATCGCCCGCATGATCCAGGCGCATGACGGCGGGCCGATGTTCGGCATGGGCGGCTTCCAGTTGCTGCCGTTCTACGACGCGGCCCGGCGGCTTGGCCTCAATCACCACCTCATCAACGACGAGCGCGCGGGCGTGTTCGCGGCGGACGCCTACGCCAAGGTGTCCGGCCGGGTCGGGCTGGCGGACGCGACCCTGGGTCCGGGCGCCACCAACATGGTGACCGGGCTGGTCGAGGCGCTGAACGCCGGGACGCCCATGGTCTGCGTGATCGGCGACGCGCACCGCGACCACGCCTGGAAGAACATGACGCAGGAGAGCCGGCAGGCCGAAATCCTGCGTCCGGCGGCAAAGGAGTTCCTGCGCGCCGAAAGTCCGGCGCGCTTGCCGGAGCTGATGCGCCGGGCGTTCACCGTCGCCACCACTGGCCGGCCCGGTCCCGTGGTGCTCGCGGTGCCGGAGGACGTGTGCCACGCGACCTACGGCTATCCAGACGGCGCGTTCACGGCGGACCCGGCCTACCAGGCGGCGCCGGCGCTGCGTTGCCGCCCGGACGCGGCATCCGTCGCCCGGGCGGCGGACGCGTTGGCGCAGGCGCGCCGGCCGGTGGTGCTGGCCGGGGGCGGCGTGCACCTGAGCGGGGCGGCGGACACGCTCGCGGCGTTCGCGGCGGCGCTGAACCTGCCGGTCGCGCACACCATGACCGGCAAGGGCGCCATCGCCTGCACGGACCCGCTGAGCGCCGGGCTGTTCGGCCGGTACGACCGGATCGCCAACGCGCTGATTGGCGAGGCGGACCTGCTGCTGGTGGTGGGGTGCAAGCTGGGGGAGATCGCCACCAAGCGCTACACCGTGCCGCCGCCGGGCGCGCGCATCGTGCACATCGACATCGTGGCCGAGGAGATCGGCCGCACCGCGCAGCCGGAAATGGCGTTGTGGGGCGATGCGCGGGAGACGCTGCATGAGCTGCATGCGGCGCTCATGGACCGGGCGGCCTCGATCCAGGCGCGGCAGGCGGGCTACGCAGCCGAGGTCGCTGCCCGTATGGCGGCATGGCGGGACGCGACGCGGGAGCGTTACGAAAGCAATGAGGTCCCCATCAGCATGGGCCGTCTGATGGGCGAGCTGAACCGCTTGCTGCCGGCGGACGGCCTCCTGGTGGCCGACGGCGGCTTCGCGGCGCATTGGGGCGGTCTGCTGTTCGACACCAAGCGGCCCGGCCGGGCGTTCGTGCCGGACCGCGGTTTCGCCTCCATCGGCTATGGCCTGCCCGGCGCGATGGGCGCGGCGTTGGCGGCGCCGGGGCGTCCGGTGGTCAGCCTCACCGGCGACGGCGGCTTCAACATGATGCTGGGCGAGCTTGAGACCGCCCGGCGCATGGGCCTCCGTTTCACCGTGGTGGTGGTGAACAACGCGGCGTCCGGCTACGTGAAGGCGCTGCAACACCTGATGTACGGCCCCGGCGCCTACCACGCGTCGGACTTGGCCGAGACCAATTACGCCCGGGTGGCGGAGGCATTGGGCTGCCGCGGCTACCGGGTCGAGGACCCTGGCCGGCTCGGCGTCGCGCTGACCGAGGCCATGGCCGACCAGGGTCCGGCCGTCATCGACCTCGTGGTCACGCGCGACCCGGCCAGGATGTTGCCGGCGGCGGACAACAGGGCGGTGCAGGTAAAACCGGGGGACCGGGTGGCTTAGGCAACGGGGGAACGGCAATGTCAGTATTGAACAGGCGGGTTTTGCTGGGTGGCACGGCTGGGGTGTTCGCCATCGGGCGGGCGCGGGCGGCGTCGGAGTTCCGCTACAAGTTCGCGACCAACCTGCCGGCGCCGCACCCGCTGAACGTGCGCGCGACGGAGGCGGCCGCGCGCATCAAGGCCGAGAGCAACGGGGCGCTGGACATCCAGATGTTCCCCAACAACCAGTTGGGCGCCGACACCGACGTGCTGAGCCAGCTCCGGTCCGGCGCGGTCGAGTTCTTCACCCTGTCCGGCCTTATTCTGTCCACGCTGGTGCCGGTCGCGTCCATCAGCGGCATCGGCTTCGCGTTCAACGAGTACGACGGCGTATGGCAGGCGATGGACGGGGAGCTTGGCGCGCTGATCCGGACTGAGATCGCCCGCGCCAACCAAATCCTTGCCATGGACCGCATATGGGACAACGGCTTCCGCCACATGACCACAAGCACCAAGCCGATCCGCACGCCGGCGGACCTGGAGGGGTTCAAGATGCGGGTGCCAGTCAGCCCGCTGTGGACCAGCATGTTCAAGGCGTTTGGCGCGTCCCCCATCAGCGTGAACGCGGCGGAGATGTACTCGGCATTGCAGACCCGCATCGCGGACGGGCAGGAGAACCCGCTGGCGAACATCTGGAACACCAAAATTTACGAGGTGCAGAAGTACGCGGCAATGACCGGGCACATGTGGGACGGCTACTGGTGCCTGGCGAACCGCCGCGCATGGATGGCGCTGCCGCCCGACCTGCGCGCGATTGCCACAAAGCACTTGAACCAGGGCGCGCTGGACCAGCGCGCGGACCTCGCGATGCTGAACACCAGCCTCAAGGCGGACCTGGAGGGCAAGGGCATGGCGTTCAACGACGTGGACAAGGCGGCATTCCGGCAGCGGCTGGAGCGGGCCGGGTTCTACCAGGAGTGGCGCGCCAAGTATGGCGAAGCGAGCTGGGCGGTGCTGGCGCGCGCCTCGGGCCAGCTCAGTTGACGCGAAGGGGCGCTCAGCGGCTGGACAGGACGGCCTTGCCTCCAGCCTCGGCGCCCCAGACTTCTTTCAGCCGCGCGTCGCGGCCACATTTGAAGCGATAAAACTTATACCGGACCGGGTTTTTGGCGTGGTAGCCCTGGTGGTAGTCCTCGGCCCGGTAGAATGGCCCGGCCTCCACGACCGGCGTCGCGACCGGCTTGTTGAACCGGGCCTGCACTGCCGCCTTCGACGCCTCCGACTGTGCGCGTTGTTCCGGGTCGGCCGCAAAGACAGCGGTGGCATACTCGTTGCCCCTGTCGCAGAACTGGCCGCCGGCGTCGAACGGATCGACGTTGCGCCAGAACACGTCCAGCAAGGCCTGGAAGGGAACCTGGGCCGGGTCATAGGTGACCTGGACCGCTTCCTTGTGGCCGGTGCGGCCGGTCGAGACCTGGGCATAGCTAGGGTTCGCCACCGTGCCGCCAGTGTAGCCGGACACGACCGCGCTGACGCCCGGGATAGCCTCAAACGGCGGTTCCATGCACCAGAAGCACCCCCCGGCGAAGGTGGCGACCTTAAGCCCGGCGGCAGGCGGCGGCTGCAACGCCTGCGCCCAAACGCCCCCGGCGAGTGCGAAAGACGCGATAATAACCAGCAACAGGCGACGCATTGGTTCCTCCTGAGCCGCATGCGGCAAGCATGTCCAGGCACCGTAGCTTCATACCATCAAACTGTGCGATGAGCGCTATCCGATGAGTAGAGACTCGTCGCACCACAACGATCCTGTATCAAAATAAATGTTGCAGGCTGGAGCAGACAGGCGAGCATGGCACATGCCGACACGGTGATCGTATTCGCCCGTGCGCCACGCCTGGGCGCAGTGAAGCGCCGGTTGGCGCGGGAGGTCGGAGACCGGGCGGCGTTGCGGTTCTACCAGGCCAACCTCACGCGGGTGCTGCGGGCGCTCGCACGCGACCGCCGGTTCCGCACCGTCCTGGCCTGCACGCCGGACCGGACCGCCGCGCGCTGGCCGGTGGCGGTGCCGCGGGTTGCACAGGGGACCGGGGACCTTGGGCAGCGCATGCACCGCGCCTGCGCCCGGCATCGCCGCGTCGTCATCGTGGGGACGGACATCCCGGACCTGTGCGCCGATGACGTGGCGGCGGCGTTCCAGGCGCTAGGCCGGGCGCACGGCGCGTTTGGCCCGGCGGCGGACGGGGGCTACTGGCTCGTGGCGCTGTCGCCGCGGCGGCCCGCGCGCCCGTTCGCGGCCGTGCGCTGGTCCACGGAGCACGCGCTTTCCGACACCCTAGCGAATTTCCGCGGGCGCCGGGTCGCGCTGTTGCGGACGCTGCGGGACGTGGACACCGCGGCGGACCTCATGGCAGCCGCGCGAACAGCCGGGCCAGCATCTTTGGCTTGGGGGCGAACAGGCGCGGGGTGAAGTGCGTGCCGGCCGCGCGCTTGCCGGCCTCGGCGCGGGTGGGATACGGCACGACCAGGCCGGCCAGCTTCGACAGCTTGATCCCCTCCTGGATCGCCAGCGTCCACATCCCGATCATCTCCCCAGCGTGCGGCGCCAGGATGCCGGCCCCCAAGACCCGGCCGTCCGTGACCACGAGCTTGACCCGGCCATTGGTGTCGCCCTCAGTCACCGCGCGGTCGTTCTCCGACAAGGGCCAGCCCAGCACTTCCACGTCATGCCCGGCTGCACGTGCCTCGGCCTCGGTCAGCCCAACCTGCGCCAGCTCCGGGGCGGTGTAGGTGACGCGGGGCAGCGCCGCGTAGCTGAGCCGGGCCGGCAGGCGGAACAGGGCACGGCGGACGATGATGCCGGCGTGGTAGCTGCCGACGTGGGTGAAATAGCGTGGCCCGATGCCGGCCGGGTCGGCAATGTCGCCGGCTGCGTAAACGTTGCGGTTAGTAGGGCTGCGCAAACCAGTGTCGGTGGCAATGCCGCGGGGCGTGGCACGCACCCGGCCAGCGTCGAGCTCCAGCCCCTCAAGATTCGGCGTCCGCCCGATTGCCACCAGCAAGTGGCTGCCGGCGATGCGCCGCCCGTCCGCCAGCACCAGCGCCGGCCCAGGCTCGACCGCGCGCACCTCGGCGTGTTCGTGCAGCACGACGCCCCCGGCCAGCAGCGCGCTGCGCAGGCCGTCCACCAGCTCCGGCTCGTCCTTGGCGGCGATTCCGCCCCGCTGCACCAGCGTGACCCGGCAGCCAAGCCCCGCATGGGCCTGCGCCATCTCCAGCCCGATTGGACCGCCGCCCAAAATCAGCAGGTGGTCCGGGCGCTCGGTAAGGTCGAACAGCGTCTCGTTGGTAAGGTACGGCACCCGGTCCAGTCCCGGCAGGTCCGGCGTCACGGCCCGGCTGCCGGCAGCGACCACGATGCGCCGGGCGGTGATGCGCTGGCCGTCCACCTCCAGCGCGTCACGACCCACGAACCGCGCCTGGCCTTGGAGGACGGTGGCGCCCAGGCCCTCGTAACGCTGCACGGAATCCGCCGGCGCCAGCGCCGCAATCGCGCCCTGCACATGCGCGCGCACGCCGGACCAGTCGATCCCGGGCGCCGGAACCTGCACGCCGAACCGCGCCGCGCCGCGCGCGGACATCGCTGCATGCGCCGCCGCCAGCAGCGCCTTGCTCGGCACGCAGCCGACGTTCAGGCACTCCCCGCCCATCCGTCCCCGCTCGATCAGCGCGACCCGCAGCCCGAGCTGCGCCGCGACATAGGTGATCGAAAGCCCGGCCGAGCCGGCGCCGATCACGGCAAGGTCAAAGTTCTTCATGCCGGCCTTACGAATATGGTTGCGCGTTGAGGGTCCAGTCGAACGGCATGAACTCGACTTGGTAGCCGTCCGGAACCGGATCGGCGCGGTACTGGTTGACATAGGCCAGCAGCGACGGCGCGCGGCGCAGGAAATCCTCTGAGTAGGTCGAGAGAACAGCGGACAGGCGCACCACCCGCCGCGCCGGGTCGGGCTGGACGTTGCGCGGCTCTGCCAGGAACCGCCGGGCGGCGGTGCCCAGTTGCACGTCGAGACCGGCCGGCGTGAAAGGGTCGTGCGGTAGCCGGGGGCTGGAGACGGCCATGTCGTTCAGCGCGAAGTTGACCCGCGCGTCGCCGAGCGGCCTTATCGTGCCGTTCCGGTAATCGCGCAGCGACACCGCCTGCCCGCCCACGACCACGTCGGTCAGGTCGAAAAGGTCCACCCGGTCCAGCAGCGACGCCCGCCCCGCCGTGCCGTTCCGCACCACGGCATACAGGACCAGCGCGTTGTAGGCGTTGATGTGGAACGCAAGCCGGTCCCGCAGCGCCGGGAACAGTTCGGGCGCGTTGTTCGGCGCGGTTTGGCCGATGCTGGCGACCGCCAGCTCCAGCGCGCCCCGGTTCGCGGCCAGGAGGCGGAAGTTGATCCGGCCCTGGTCGTCCACCGCCTCCTGCAGCACGGACGGCCACGCGAAACCCGCATCCGACGGCAGCAGCGTCACCGGCGGCGTGGGCCGCAGCGTGGAGCAGCCGGACAGCAAGCCGAGGGACAGGGCCGCCAGCCCGTTGCGCCGGGTCAGGGTTGGATGGCACAGGTGCGTCATGCGCCCACGCCCTTGGCCGCCAGCACCGCCCGCGCCTTGCGCCCGACCAGCACGGCCACGACCACGGTCGCGACCAGGCCGGCGGCGACCAGCGCCCATTTCAGCGGCCCGGCGCCGTCCCCCGTCGTGCGGCCGAGGATGCCGAGGTACACGTACAGCACCGCGCCGGGCGCGATCCCGACCGCGGTGGCGGCGACATAGGGCCAGAAACCGACTTGCGTGACCCCAAAGAAGTAGTTTTGCAGGTTGAACGGCACCAACGGGCTGAGCCGCAGCAGGCCGACGATGCGCCATCCCTCGTCAGCCACCGCCCGGTCCACCGCCGCCAACGCCGGCCGCCGCTCGATCAGCCGCCGCACCCGGTCCCGCAGCAGGTAACGCGACACCAGGAACGCCAGCGCGGCCCCGAGCGTCGCGCCCAGCAGCACGACCGGCACCCCCCAAAACCCGAACACCAACCCAGCGCCAATCGACAGCGGCCCGCCTGGCGCCAGGAAAACCAACGCCACGGCATACGCCGCGCCATACGCCAGTGGCCCCCAAGCGCCAAGGCCGCCGATCCACGCGGTGAATGCCGCAAGCCAGGCTTGCACCGGCAGCAGGAACCAAGCCGCGACCAGCGCAACCAGCACCAGGGCCGTCACGACGCTGGCCCAGGGCTTGCCGGCTTCCGACGCCGTCAAGGGCGTTCGCTCAACGGCTGCATGCCGCGCCGCCCAGCACGCAAAGCCGGGCGCAGTGCGGGTGGTTAAGCGCCACCGGCCGTGCGGCCCAGGATGCCCACTGTGCCGACCGGCAACTGGTTCCGTGCAACCTCATTCAGGAACGCCCCACTTCGGAGGCCGTCAGGTAAACCAGCCGGTCATTGCGCGGGGAGCTTTCGATGTAGCGGTTGCGGCAGGCAAGGTTGCACAGCGTGCCAGTGTTGAACCATAGCATTTCCAGCGCGCAGCGCCGCCGCCGCCCGCGGCTCGCCCTTCGCGGTGGCGCGCGGGTCGCGGAACTTGCGCCGGTCCAGGGTCGTAGGCGGTTGCAGCATGCGGGTTCCAGTCTGGCGCGGACGGCTTAGGGTTAGATGGGCCGCATGACGCACGGACCAAGCGTGCCGCCTCGTTTGTCGCCCGGCCTGTCAGTTGTCATCCCGACGCTGAACGCGGCGGCGACCTTGCCGGGGGCCTTGGCGGCCCTCGGCGGGGCACATGAGATCGTCATCGCCGACGGTGGCAGCACGGACAACACCTTGGACGTGGCCGGAGCCGCCCGGGTCGTGACCGGCGCGCGGGGCCGGGGCGCGCAGATCGCCACCGGCGTCGCGGCGTCGCATGGCGAGTGGCTGTTGATCCTGCACGCCGACACGCGGCTTGGCACCGGCTGGGAGGCTTGCGTCCACGCGCACATGGCCGCTGCACCGGACCGCGCCGCGTATTTCCGCTTCCGTCTAGACAGCACGGACCCGCGGGCGCGCCGGCTGGAGCGGGCAGTGGCCTGGCGCTGCCGCGTGCTGGGACTGCCGTATGGCGACCAGGGACTGCTGATTGCGCGCACGGCGCTGGCGGAAGCCGGCGGGGTGCGGCCGTTGCCGCTGATGGAGGACGTGGACCTGGTGCGCCGCCTGCCGCGCCGGCCCGTGGCGTTGCCAGCCGATGCGGTGACATCCGCCGCTAAGTGGGAGCGGGACGGCTGGACCCGGCGCTCGCTGCACAATCTTGGCTGCCTGGCGTTATGGTACGTCGGGGTTCCGCCAGCCCGGATCGCTCGAATCTACAAGTAAGCCGCTACCTCAAGCCGCCGAGCGGCGCGCCGCCGCGCCGAACGGCCCATTCAGCCGCACGATGGCGAGGTTGAGCCAGGCCGCGAACGTGACCCATGCCAGATAGGGCACCATGAGCCAACTCGCGGTTTCGGAGTAGGGCCGGAGGCCGATCATCAGCGCCACGATGGACAGCCAGAGAAACACGACCTCCATCAACGCCCAGTCCGGCCGCCGCCACTTGAAGAACAGCGGGCTCCACAGGAAGTGGAACAGCGCGTTCGCCGCGAACAGCAGCACCACGATAGTGCGCGCCCGCGCGTCCGGCGCTCCCTCCCACGCCAGCACGCCCGCCCAGGCCGCCATGCCGAGGATCAATGTCCAAGCCGGGCCGAACGCCCAGTCCGGCGGTTGCCAGGTGGGCTTGCGCAAATCGCGGTACCAAGGGCCGACCTCGGTCATCAACCCGCCTGCCCCGGCCAGCGCGATGGCGGCCAAGGCAGCGACGATGATGGTCCAAGTCATGGCGTGCGCACCGTATACGACATAATGGGCATGTCGGACCGGCTGGCCCGGAGGTCAAGCCATATCAGTCAGGCGAACACGTCGCGTGGGCTGTCCCGTCGCAGGCTGTCGCCCAGTTCCTCCCCAGCCCGCGCCGCGTCCACGCGCAGGCACTCCGTCTCGCGCCGCAACAGGAAGCTGCCGTCGGTGCGCGCCACGAGGCCGGTCAGGTGCATCCGCCCTTCTGGCAGCAGCAGGGCGTAGGCGCCGATTGGCGTGCGGCAGGAGCCGTCGAGCGACGCCAGCAGCGCCCGTTCCGCCGTGGCGGCGATGCGCGCGTCCTTGTCCTCGATCGCGCCCAGCAGCTCATGCAGCTCAGTGTTGTTGGCGCGCACGGTGACCCCAACAATGCCCTGGCACGCGGATGGCACCATGACCGACGGGTCGATCACCACGGACGCCTCGTCCTCCAGCCCAAGCCGCCGCATGCCGGCCAACGCCAAGAGCGACGCCGGGTAGTCGCCGCGCTTCACCTTGTCGAGCCGTCCGTGCACGTTGCCGCGGATGTTCACCACCTGCAGGTCCGGACGCGCGTGCAGCAACTGCGACTGCCGGCGCACCGAGCTTGAGCCAATGACGGCACCGTACGGCAGCGTGGAGTACGGCGCGTCCGCCGATGGAAGCTCAAGGTCCGGGCCAAGGATCAGCGCGTCGCGCGGGTCCTCGCGCTTCAAGGTGCAGGCGAGCACGATGCCGGACGGCAGCTCGGTCTCCAGGTCCTTCAGGCTATGCACCGCGAAATCGATGCGGCGGTCCAGCAGCGCCTCGTGGATTTCCTTGCTGAACAGGCCCTTGCCGCCGATGTCCGCCAGCCGCTCGCCGGTCGCCTGCGTCGCGTCGCCGGTGGTGCGGATCGCGTGTTCCTGGAACACGTCCATGCCGCGCAGCACCGGGCAGAACTGCGTCAGCATGCGCAGGAAATCCCGCGTCTGCACCAGCGCCAGCGGCGACGCCCGGGTGCCGACGCGGAGCGGCAATCCATGGTGGTGCGGCTTGACCCGGGGAGCGGCGCGCGCCGGCACGGTGCCATGCCGGGGACAGGCCGTGCCCTCGGGCGCAGTGTCCCGGGCGCATATCTCCAGCTCAGTCAACGCTAGCTCCATGTCGCCCCCTCCAGGTCTGTCTTAAACGACGCCGTTGCCGCGCCTTTAGCGTTCTGCATCCCCGTCACGCGCGTGCGAAGCCGCACAGATGCGCCAAATCCTTGAAGAAAATCCTAGCGTGCGCCATCGGCTGGGAGCGTACCAGCTCCTTGTTCATGTACGCCTCCCAGGTCAGCCGCTGCACGTCCGGGTCCCGGCACATCTTCACGAAGCTCTCCCGCCGCTTGTCGCTCGAGTACCAAAATCGTTGCATAATTGCAAGGATTAGGAACACCCGGCCGTGCGCCTTCATGAACCGCTTGCGCGCCGTCGCCAGGCTGCGCACGTCGCCAGTCGCGCACAGCGCCTCCACCGCCTCGGCCGCCAGCCGTCCGCCTAGCATGGCATAGTAGATGCCCTCGCCCGACGCGGGCGCAACCACGCCGGCCGCATCCCCGGCCAGCACGACATCCCGCCCGTTGTCCCAGCGCTTCATCGGCTTCAACGGGATGGGCGCGCCCTCGCGGCGGATGGTTTCCAGGCCGTCCAGCCCCGCAGCCTTCCGCAGCGCGGTGATGGCCGGACGAAGGCCGAAACCCTTGTTGGCGGAGCCGGTGCCGACGCTTATGGTGTCGCCGTGCGGGAACACCCAGGCGTAGAAGTCGGGCGATAAATGGCCCTGGTAGTACACGTCGCACCGGCCGCCGTCATGCGCCGGGTCCTTGGGCGCGCGAATAATCTCGTGGTAGGCGAACACATACTTGATGCGCTCCCAGCCTGGCACGCACTGCTTCGCCACTTGGGACTTGGCCCCGTCCGCGCCGATGATGGCCCGCGCCCGCACCTGGCACGGCGCTCCGTCCGGGCCGGCGTAGTGCACCACGGCCACGCCGTCCGGGTCGCGGCCGACGCGCTCGAACCGGCCAGTGCGCCGCTCCGCCCCGGCGGACGCGGCACGCTCTCTTAGCCACTCGTCGAAGTGCTCGCGGTCCACCATGCCGACGTAGCCGCCCTCAATCGGCATGTGCGCGTGCTTGTCGGTGGGCGACACGATGCGCGCCGCGGTGGCGCGGGCCACGATCATGCTGTCCGGGATGCCGAAATCCCGCACCAGGCGCGGCGGGATTGCGCCGCCGCAAGGCTTGATCCGCCCGGCGCGGTCCAGCAGCAGCACGGTACGGCCGCCTCGCGCCAGGTCCGCCGCCGCCGTGGCGCCCGCCGGGCCACCGCCGACCACGACCGCATCGAACAGTTCCGTCATCCGATCCTCCTCAACTTGCCTGCGCCACGCCGTCCGGCACGCGCGCGGCGGCGCGTTCCGGTTTATCGCCTTGGTTCTGGAACACTGCGAACGCGAGCCGTGCCGCCAGCAGGAACAGCGCGCCCTCGGCCACGAACACTGCCGCGTAGGCCGACGCCGGGTCGGCGACCAGCCAGCGGGCGATGTCGCTGAGGCCTGTGCCGAGCAGGCCCCCGGCGCCGAACGCCAACGCCTGCGCCGCGCCCCACAGGCCCATGCGCGTGCCTTCCCGGCTTTCGCGCCCGTTGCTGGCCAGCCCCATCATCGAGCCGATGGCCGCGATGGCGAACGCTCCGTTAGCGACGCCCAGCGCCACCAGGGCGGCTTTCATCGACCACGCCGTCCCCACCAGCCCGGTCGCCGCCAGCAACAGGATGGCCGCCGCCGAGCCGACGCACCCGCCGACGGTCCAGGCCCGCATCGCCGCGTTGCGGAACCCGCCGCGGACCACGGTGCTGACCGCGACCAGCGCCATGCCGAACAGCAGCCCGGAGTGGTGCAGGCCAGTCAGCCGCGTGGTCTCTCCGGCGGTCAGGCCGAACACCGCGCCGGCGAACGGCTCGACCACCAGGTCCTGCGTGCTGTAGGCCAGCATGGAGGCGAACACGAACAGGGTGAAGCGCCGAGCCTGCGGCTCGGCCCATACCTCGCGCAGCGCTGGCATGAACCCTGGGGACGCGGCCGGCGCTTCTGACGGCGCGGCGCGCGGTCCTTCGACGCCCCACAATGCCAGGGCCGTGATAATAAGCGCCAGTGCCGAGACCGCGCCCACGACGCCCACCAGCCGCACGAGGGAGAACGGGTCCAGCAGCTTGCCCGCCACCGTCGCGGTGACCACGATCCCAAAAATCATCATGAGCCACAGGATCGCCGCTGCTGCCGCCCGCCGCTGCGGATCGACCCGCTGGGCCACCAGCGTCAGCAACGACGTGCCGGCCGCGCCGACGCCCAGGCCGACCAGCAGGAACGCCAGCGCCGCCAGCGTCACGCCCAGCACCGGTTGCGCCGCGACCAGCGCCGTGGCCGCCGCCGCCCCGGTGCCGCCCAGCGCCAACGCCGCCATGCCGCCAATGATCCACGGCGTCCGCCGCCCGCCCAAGTCCGAGCCGTAGCCCAGCCGCGGCCGCAGCACCTGCACGCCGTAGTGCAACGCCACCAACGCGCCGGGCACGATGGCCGGCAGCGCCAGCTCTACGATCATGACGCGGTTCAGGGTGGACGTGACCAGCACCACGATGGAGCCCAGGCCGGCCTGGATCAGCCCAAGGCGCACGATGCCGAGCCAGCTCAACCCTTTCACGCCACCACCGCCCGCAGCGCGAACGCCGTGACCAACATGCCGATGACATAGAGGGTTGTGCCCGTCGCATTATACCAAGGCGCCTGCCCCTTGGGGTCCCGCAGCAGCCGCACCATCAACGCTCCCTGGATTGCCAGCACCCCGGCCACCGCCGCCGCGTGCCACGGCCGGTCCCACCGCAGCAGCAGCGCCACCACCACGGCTTGCGGCACCGCCATGGCCCAGCACGCGAGCCGCGCCGCGCGCCCAACGCCGAGCAGCACCGGCAGGCTGTCGATGCCCATCTGCCGGTCGCCCTCGACCGATTTGAAATCGTTCAGCGTCATGATGCCGTGCGCCCCGGCGCTGTACACCGCCGCCGCCAGGATGATGCGCGCGTCCGGCAGCCCGCCCATCATAATGGCGGCGCCGGTGAACCAGGGCAGCCCCTCGTAGCACGCGGCGCAGGCAGCGTTGCCCCACCAGCCGTTCCGCTTCAGCCGCACCGGCGGCGCGCTATACAGCCACGCCAGCGCCACGCCCACCACCGCCGCGCCAAACGCCCATGCGCCGAGCGCCGCCGCCGCCAGCAACGACACGGCGGTCCATGCCACGGCGATATACAGGCCGGTCCGCCCCGGCAGCCGTCCGGATGGGATAGGGCGGCCGGGCTCGTTGATCGCGTCCACGTGGCGGTCATACCAATCATTGGCGGCCTGGCTGGTGCCGCACACCAGCGGCCCGGCCAGCGCGACGCCCGCCAGCACGAGCGGCCAACGGCCCGAGACCGGCACGCCGGACGACACCACGCCGCAGCCAAACGCCCACATCGGCGCGAACCAGGTGATCGGCTTCAGCAGCTCGATAGCCGCCGACAGCCCCGTGCGGCCCGGCGCTGGGAGCGTCGTGCTACTCATCACGGTCCAGCGTCGCTAAGTCGCCGATCCCGTAGCGGCGCAGCTTCACGTAAAGGCTCTGCCGCGACAGCCCGAGCATCTCCGCCGCCGAGGCCCGGTTGTCGTTGGTCATCTCCAATGCCGCTTGAATCGACAGCCGCTCGATCACCTCGGTCGCTTCGCGCACCAGGTCCTTGAGTGCAACCCGGCCAATCAGCTCCGTCAACTGCTCCACCGACTTCGGCAGCTTGCGCGCCGCCGGCGGCGTCACATGCAGCCGCGGACCCACGTTGCGGATGGCGTAGCCGAACGACGGATGCCCGCCGTTCCGCACCGACACCGCCGAGATTTCCACTTGGACGCTGCCGCCGTCCTCGCCGCGCAGCGTCGTGGAGAAAAACCGCACTGATCCCCGCGCCCGCAGGTTGGACGTGAGCACATCGAGGTCCACGCCGCTCTCGCCCACCCAGCGGTCGAGCGGCCGGCCGCGCGCCTGCTCCTCGGTTTGCAACTGCGCCATCTCAAGGAACGCGGCGTTGGCGGTGATGATGTCGCCGGTATGGTCGGTCACCACGAAGCCGTCCGGCGCGCTCTCGACCGCGCGCAGCAGCTTGAATTTCACGTCCGGCAGCGGCGGCGCGCTGTGCACCGCGTGCACTGGCGTAATGCGCATCAGCACGAAAGTCGCGTTCTCCTGCCGGAACAACGACACCTTCACCAGCACCGGCCGGTCCGCGTGTTGCAGCCGCGCGGTTACCTCATCCGTGGCGCTACCGCTGCGCACCGCCTCCAAATGCGCCTGCACGTCAGCGAGGCTGCCGGCGCTGAACAGGTCCGGCAACGCTTTGCCCGCCACGTCCGCGCCGTCGCCAAATAGCGCCCGGGCGGCCGGGTTGGCCTCGGTCACGCGGCTGCGTGCCGGGTCAAGGATCAGCACCGCCTCGGACGAAAGCTGGAACAGCAGGCGGTAGCGCAGCTCCACGTCGCGCATACGGGAGTAGTCACGCTCCATGGACTGCTGCGCGTTCATCAGCCGTTGCTGCAGCGCGGACATGACGCGCAAATCGCGTCCGAACAGCACGACCCGGCCATCCGCCCCCACCTGCACGCCGCAGTACAGCACCGGCACCGAGCGGCCGTCCGACGTGATGTGGTTGATGTGACGCCACTTCGACTCGGCGCTGCCGGCGGCCTCCCGCAGCAGCGTTGCGATCTTGGGCCGGCTGTCGGGCGCCACCGTCGTGGCGATGGCGCGGCCGAGCCAAGTGCCGCTGTCGTCAAGGTCATCCAGCAGCTCGCCGCTCTGGATGGCAGTGTCGCAAATCACTCCGTGGGCATCGACGATCAGGGTGATGTCCGATGCCGCCGAGATAAGCGCAGCGGCCGACCCCGCGTCGAGGTCACCCAACGCGGTCTGTGGTGATACAAAGGCTTTCACGAGTGCAGGGATCCCTAGCTGGATATCTCGAAGCGCGCTCGTTTCCGTCACCTTGATGGTTTCTTGGCGCCGCACGGTGTCCGGATGGAGGGCAGGGCTTTCGCACCAAAGCTCTGATCGTGCTGAGCGTGCTGCGGGGGCGTGA
>CAXTCN010000035.1:0-43929 GCA_964242575.1 uncultured Acetobacteraceae bacterium
ATCCAACAAACCTTACGCGGGCAGCTCGTCTCTCAACCGGGTTGAGCAGCTACTTCGCCTGGGTGCCCGGCGCCAAGGAGGCAGTGCGTATGGCCACCGCCCGCGGCTGGCATGTGTTCGTCGTTACCAATCAATCCGGGGTGGCGCGTGGCCTCTACGACGAGGCCGCGGTGCAATTGCTTCATGCCTGGATGCGCGATGAAGTCATGCAAGTTGGCGGTACAATTGACGACTTCCGGTATTGTCCTTACCACCCGGATGCTAGTGTTCCCCAATACCGCCGCGATAGCAGTTGGCGGAAGCCAGCGCCTGGCATGATCCTAGACCTGCTGCGCGTTTGGGAGGTCGATCCTGCCCGATGCTTACTCGTGGGTGATCAGCAAACCGACATGCTTGCGGCTGAGGCGGCGGGCATTGCCGGCCACCTGTTCCAAGGCGGTAATCTCGCTGAGTTCGTTCAGCCGCTGTTCGACGAGGTTCATTGAACCCGATCTTATCCGCGGTTCGGGCCCGTGTGCCGTTGCGATTAGGCCTCGCCGGCGGCGGCACGGATCTTAGCCCCTACTGCGACGAGTTCGGCGGCGCCGTGCTCAATGTGACAATTGACCGCTATGCCTACGCAATCATCGAGCCGTCCCCGGATGGCCTCGTGCACCTGTCGGCTCCTGATATCCAGGTCGAGGAGAGCTTCGCGCCTGATTTGGAAGACATCGGCACGGCCCGTCTCCGGTTGCACGTCGGGGTGATGCGGCGGATGGCGTCATACTACGGCGGCCGGGTCGCGCCGATGCGGGTCACATCGTTTGTGGACGCGCCGGCTGGGTCTGGCCTCGGCTCCAGCTCGGCACTGGTCGTCGCGCTCGTTGAAGCGTTCCGCGCTTACTTGGGCTTGCCGCTCGGGCGGTACGACGTCGCGCACTTGGCCTTCGAAATCGAACGGCTTGACCTTAAACTGGCAGGCGGCAGGCAGGACCAGTATGCAGCCACGTTCGGCGGAGCGAACTTCATCGAATTCTTTGCCGAGAACCGGGTTGTCGTGAACCCGCTTCAAGTTCCAGTCACGGTGATGAACGAGCTTGAGGTCTCCACAGTCATTTGTTTCACCGGCGTGTCCCGACAATCTGAGAAGATCATCGAGGACCAACTGCGGCGCATGACGGGCCCGAACCGAGTGGTCGATGACCTGCATCGTTTAAAGCTGGACGCGCTGGAGATGAAGCAGGCGTTGTTGCGCGGCGATGTCGCGCGCATGGCAGAGTTGATGAACCAGTCCTGGCACGCGAAGAAACGCACCGCGGAGGGCATCAGCACGGCGCAGATTGAGGCATTGCATGGGCTTGGCCTGGCGGCGGGTGCGTTGGGCGGCAAAGTGTCGGGGGCTGGCGGTGGGGGTTTCATGATGTTCTTGGTTGCACCGCGCCAACGGACGCAGCTAATCCAAACATTGAATGCTCATGGCGGAGCGGCAACGGGCGTTCACTTCACCTCAGAAGGCGCTGGGTCTTGGGCGTGGCCAAGCTAACTGGACGTGCCGCTCTGCTGATCGTACGCCTATCCTCTCGCCGGGGGGCGGAGACAGCCATCACTCCCGAATAGGATTGGCCGCCCACCCTGGACATGACGCCGCGCTTGAGGTGTGAACGGGCGCGGGCTGACTGACTATGAAGGGTGCTGACATGAGCGAGTTTCGCGTCTGCGCGACAGGGCTGAGTTTTCCTGAGGGACCAGTGGCGTTGCTGGACGGCTCAGTCGCTTTGGTCGAGATCGCCCGCGGCACAGTCAGCCGCGTGGGGCTGGACGGGACGGTCTCGGTCATCGCGACACCGGGCGGCGGTCCGAACGGTTTAGCCGCCGGGCCGGACGGAGCGCTCTACCTCTGCAACAACGGCGGTTTTTCATGGCACAGAGAACCGGACGGCTTGCTTCGTCCGACCGGCACGCCGCCCGACTATTCCAGCGGCCGCATCGAACGCGTGGACCTGCAGACCGGCGCGGTCCGCTTGTTGTATGACCAATGCGGCGAGCACAGGCTGCGTGGACCCAACGACTTGGTGTTCGACCGGCACGGCGGCTTCTACTTCACCGACCTCGGCAAAACCCGCACCCGGGACCGCGACCATGGCGGCGTCTATTACGCCCTGGCGGACGGGTCGTGCGTTAACGAGGTTGTGCACCCGATGCTGACGCCGAACGGGATTGGCCTCTCGCCGGACCAGCGCACGCTCTATGTGGCGGAGACGGAGGGAGGGCGCTTATGGGCGTTCGACATCACGGCGCCGGGCAAGCTGGCCAAACAGCCGTTCCCCTCGCTGAACGGTGGCCGGTTCCTGTGCGCCATGCCGGGCTATCAGCGGTTTGACAGCCTCGCTGTCGAAGCCGGCGGGAATATCTGCGTGGCGACGCTGGTCACCGGCCACATCACGGTCATAGCGCCTGACGGGCACGTGGTGCGGCAGGTGCCGATGCCCGACCCTTACACGACGAACATCTGCTTTGGCGGTCCGGATTTGCGGACCGCCTACGTCACCCTGTCCGGCACCGGCCAGCTCGTGGCGATGGAGTGGCCGGAACCAGGGCATGCGCTCAATTTTGCAGCCTGATTTGGCCCCGTGCACCCGCAAGCGCGCTTACGGCGCGGGAATGAAGTCGCCAGCAGGCCGTCCATAGGTCGGCCTGACTGTTCATAAAGCGAACGCCATGCCTGACCGCGCCGCCCTGATTAAGCTGCACATACTTGCCCTCCGGCGCCATGCCTGGGCGTTATGCCGCAACGGGCACGAGGCGGACGATTTGGTGCAGGACTGTTTAGAGCGGGCGTTGAGCGGATGGCGGCTGCGCCGGGTCAGTGGCAGCCTGCGGACCTGACTGTTCGCGATTTGCACAACGGCTACTTGAGTAAGCGTTGCTCGGCGGCATGACGGGTTGGATCGCGCATGAGGCAGTAGGCGGGCGCGCCGCCACACCAACTATGCTGGCGGCGGACGCAGTGGACGCGCACCGGCTGTTCGTCACTGAGGTCCGGCACCCGGTCGAAGTTCCGGCTTCCCAGGAAGCGCATTTGGCGCAGTGGCTGTCCAATCGTCTGGGCCGGACGCTGCGGGTGCCAAACCTCGCGCCGCTCGGGTTCCGGCTCATGGGCAGACGGCTATTGCCCGGTGAAGGGGTTCCAGCGGCGCAGTTCATGTATGGCCATGAGCGCGGCGCGCGTCTCACCCTTTACATGCGCGCCGAACCCGGCGAAGACGGCACCGGGTTCGACCTGATTGAGCGCAACGGCGTGTCGGGGTTCCATTGGATGGACCGCGGCTTTGGCTACGCAGTGCTGGCGGAGGCCGGGCGTGACCGTTTGCTGCCGGTGGCCAAAGGCATCCATGCCGGTCCACCCCCTCATCCGTCTCACGTTGGCGCTTTCCGGCGCCCTGTTGCTCACTGTCCCGGCCCACGCCGCCCTTATCAACCCTACCGGCGACTTCCTGCCCAGCTACAGTCGAGCGCGCGGGACAACGTCGGCGCTCCGGCCTCAGCGCCATAATGCCCAGGCGCGGCGGCACCCCCTATGTCCTCCTGGCAAGCGATTGTAACGGCGGACGAATCGGCGGTCGATGCGGTCCTTGAGCCACCACGCCCAACCACCCCCAACGGTCACCCCGTTCCGGGTTGCGATGGCGTAAGGCTCGCCGGTGGACACAATATACAGCGCGTTCCGCTGTGGCTGATAAGCTCGCAGCGGTGCGCCGACCAGCGCCGCCCGGAGATTGGCTGCCAGCACCGGCCCGGCGCGAACCGCGTAAACGCCGGAACGGGTGAGGGGTCCCGGATCGAACGCCACCATGTCACCAGCCGCGAACACGTTATCCCGGCCAACGGCCCGCAGCGTCGCGTCCACCCGTAAGAAGCCGTGCGGATCGAGCGCAAGGCCGGTGCCGGCCAGCCACGAAGCGGGTGCGGCCTCGGTGGTCCACAGGACCTCGTCGGCTTCAATGTGCCCATGGTTGTCGAGAGTAACACGGCCCGCTGCCACGCGAGTCACGCGCGCGCCGGCATGGACCGTGATGTTGCGGTCGCGGAGGATGGCGCGGAACCGGGCGCGGAACGCGGGTGGGAAAGCCGGCAGGATTTCGGCGGACGCGGTCACCAGGCTGAATTGCAGCTTCCGGCTGGGCATGTCGTGGCGAAGCCGCCGCTCGACGGACAGCAACAACTCCACCCCGCCGGCGCCGCCGCCAACCAGCAGCACATGGTGTGACTGGCCCTCTGCCATCCGCTGGCGCAGCGCCTCGAAACGGGCGAGGAACCCGTCAATCGGCTTGACCGGGATCGCGTGCTCCGCCGCGCCGGGCACATCGCCGGTGTTGGGACGGGAGCCGATGTCGAGCGAAAGCAGGTCGTACGGCACCGGTGGCTGGCCGCGGCAGAGCACGAGCCGATCCGCCACATGCAGCCCCACCGCCTCGTCCTGGAACAGCCGCGCCCCAGCGAAGCGGGCCAGCGGGACAGTGTCGATATGCGCTTCGTCGAAGCGATAGCGCCCGGCCACGAAACCCGGCAGCATCCCCGAATACGGCGTATGGACCTCACGCGTGATCAGGGTGAGGCGAACGCCTGGCACCGGCCGCATCCCGAACTGGCGCAGCACGGCGACGTGCGCATGCCCGGCGCCCACCAGCACCAGGTCCTTCATCACAGGTCCGGCGGCTTCGCTACGGTGCAAAATCAACGGGGCCGGCGGTCACTGCGATCATCGTTGATGAGGCAGCATAGGCTTGTCACGTCAAGATTGACCCGTCACGGTTATCCCATGCCGAGGATACTGGCGCGGCCTCTGGCGAGCGACGCATCATGGGTGAAGGTTCGTAGCGCACTCGCCTTCGCCAAGCCAGTCCCTCATCATGCTCGTCACGCCGCAGGAGTACGGACCATGAATGACCAACCTCCGATGAAGGGCACGGACACGGCGGACCTGTTCGAGCGGGGCCTTGCGGTCCGCCGTCAGGTGTTGGGCGCCGAGTATGTCGACGGCGGCATTGCCTGCGCCGACGATTTTATGATGGCGTTCCAAAATATCACCACCGAGATGTGTTGGGGCTATGCCTGGACCCGGCCCGGTCTCGACCATCGCACGCGCAGCATGCTGAACCTCGTGATGCTGACTGCGCTCGGCCGGACGCCGGAACTCAGGCTGCACGTAAAAGGGGCGCTCAACAACGGCGTCACGGTCGAGGAAATCAAGGAAGTCCTGTTGCACGCGACGGTGTATTGCGGGATTCCGGCCGGCCTCGACGCCTTCAAGGCCGCGCACGAGGTGCTGCTGGCCGAGGGCGCGCTGGCGTCGAAATCCGATGGGAACGGAGCGGCGTGAGCGGCGAGCGGGTCGCGTTCATCGGCTTGGGCGCCATGGGTTGGCCTATGGCGGCGCGCCTGGTCGATGCCGGCTACAACGTTACCGTCGCTGACGCGGCGCCTGGACGGGCGGAAGATTTCGCGCGCGAGGTGGGCGGGCTTGCCTGCGCCGTGACGGCCGACGCCGCGCGCGGCGCTGCCTACTTGGTTACCATGCTGCCCACCAGCCGGCAGGTGGAGGCGGTGCTGGCCGAGGCGCGCCCGGCGCTCGCGCGCGGAACGTTGGTGCTTGAGATGACATCCGGCCAACCGGCGGCGACGCGGCGCTTGGCAGAGACGCTTGTCCTGGACGGCGTTGGGCTGGTGGACGCGCCGGTCTCGGGCGGCGTGCCCCGTGCGCGCGACGGGACGCTCGCCATCATGGCCGGCGGCGACGCGGCGGAGCTTGACCGCGTGGAGCCGCTGCTGCGCGCCATGGGCACGACCATCCACCGCGTGGGTCCGGTCGGCGCCGGGCAGGCGATGAAGGCGTTGAACAACCTGGTGAGCGCCGGCGGGTTTCTGATCGCGGTCGAGGCGTTGTTGATCGGCAGCCGCTTCGGCCTTGACCCGGCCACGATGGTGGACGTGCTGAACGCCTCCACCGGCATGAACAACAGCACCCAGCACAAGCTGCGCCAACAGGTGCTGTCGCGGGCGTTCGACGCCGGGTTCGGGCTGGACCTGATGGTCAAGGACCTGTCCACCGCCCTGGAAGTCGGGCGCGACACCGGGACGCCGACGCCGTTCGCGGCGTTGTGCCGCGAAATGTGGGCGTCTGCCGCCGGGCTGCTCGGCCCAGGGCAGGACCACACGGCGATGGCGCGCCTGAGCGAGCAACTGGCTGGAGACGAGCTTGGCCCTGGACCAGCGTCTTGAGTAAAGGGTTAAAGCCTTAACCGGCACCTACGAAGTCTTCGCCATCAAGTACGCGCGCCATGAGCGTCTGGCGCGGGAGAATTTCATCGGCGCCGACCCGCATGACGTCTCGCCGATGCCGCTCGACTACTTCGTATGGGCGGTGCGCGGCGACGCCGGGACGTTCGTCGTGGACACCGGCTTTGACGAGGCAGCCGCGCGCCGCCGCGGGCGCACCCTGCTGCGCTCGCCGGCCGAGGGGCTACGCGCAGTGGGGATCGAGCCGGACACGGTGCAAGATGTCGTGCTGACGCACATGCACTACGACCACGCGGGCAACCACGCGATGTTTCCGCGCGCCACCTACCACATCCAGGACCGCGAGATGGCCTACTGCACCGGCCGTTGCATGTGCCACGCCTTCCAGCGCGCGCCGTTCGACCTGGACGATGTCACCGCTATGGTGGGCCGCGTGTTCGAGGGTCGGGCATGCTTCCACGACGGGGTGGGAGAGCTCGCGCCGGGCCTCTCGGTGCACCTAGTGGGCGGGCACTCCCTGGGGTTGCAGGTGGTGCGCGTGCGGACCCGGCGCGGCTGGCTGGTGCTGGCCTCCGACGCCTCGCACTTCTACGCCAACATGGAGCAGGGCAGGCCGTTCCCGATTGCGGCGAGCATCACGGACACGCTGGAGGGCTACGAGGCGTTGCGCCGGCTCGCCTCGTCGCCGGCGCATATCGTGCCTGGCCACGACCCGCTGGTGCTGCAACGTTACCCAGCCGCCAGCCCGGGTTTAGCGGGCATTGCGGCGCGATTGGACGCTGACCCGTCATAGCGTCACTGGCCCTGCCGGTCGGCCCAGACGACTTACGCCGACCGTCGTCACTCGACGGCGGCCGCGCAGCTTCAGCAGTCCCACGATCCCGGCGGCGAGCACGCTTAGCGTGCTTGGTTCCGGCACTGCCACGGCACCCACCAGCGCCCGTGCTGCCTGGTCCGGGAAGTCGCTGAACACGCCGTCCACGCCCAGCGCATAGAACTGGCGATACTCCGCCTGAGGGTCAGCGCCATAGCCACGGGCCAGCAGGAACGGCTCGCTGCGGAACGTGTAGGCGTGCACGAACAGCCCGGCCCGGTGCGCGTCGTCGATCAGCGTGCTGGGTGCGAGCGCCGTCGTGTCGCTGTCGGTGAACCGTCCGTCGCCGTCGATGTCATCGCCCACGCCGTCGCCATTCGCATCCACGGCGGAGGTCGGCACGATCATCCGCTTCCAGGGCCCGATGCCGTCCGCATAGGTCTTGACCTCCGCCAAGCCGCCAGCGGTCAGCAGGTCGCCATACGTCCGCGTATCGCCAGCGAGCACGAAGTCATACGGCTGGTTGAAATCGAGCGCGCCGTTCGGCAGCACGCCATCCGCATCAAGCAACTGCACGAGTGGCACGCTGGTCAGGCCGTTCAGTTGCTTGAGGTTGGCGACCTCAAACGACTGGATGATGACCGGCGCATCGGCCCGGTCCAGCCCGTTGGCGCGCAGCACATCCACCAGCCGTTGCTCCAGCGGCAGGCCGGCCGCCCGGAAGAAGCTGGGATGCTTGGTTTCCGGGTAGATGCCAATGGCCCGGCCAGTCTCGGCGCTGCGTTGCGTCGCAAGGTCGATCACCTCCTGCAGCGTCGGGATTTGATACTGGCCGTTGAACGACTGGTCACGGTATGGCAGCCGCTCCACCGCCCGCAACGTCTTGATCTCGGCCAGGGTGAAATCGTTGGCGAACCAGCCAGTCTCGCTCCGTCCATCCACCAATCTGGTCGTTTGGCGGGATACGAACTCGGGCCGGCTGGCAACGTCGGTCGTGCCGGTGATGTTCGGTTCGTGCCGCGCGATCAGCACGCCGTCCCGGGTCGAAACCAGGTCGGGCTCAATGAAGTTGGCGCCCATGCTGATCGCCAGGTCATACGAGGCGAGCGTGTGCTCCGGCCGGTAGCCTGAAGCGCCCCGGTGGCCAATGACGATTGGCGGCTGGCCGGTCAGGGTTGCCGCGTCGGCGGCTGTAACGCTTGCGACCGCAGTTCCCAGTAGTAAGGCGAGCCTGATCATACGGTTATCCTCCCAGCTTCGATCCCTGGTTATCCCTGGGCCAACCGCGGCGAGGTATGATGGTTCAGTGAAGATTTGTTGCAACACATCCACCCGGCTGTTCAGCAGGTCCTGAGCAGCCGGGCCGGCAGGGCGTCAAGCAAGGCCTAGCCTGGCGTTGGCCCCCCCAAGCCGGCTTGCATGCAAGGCCGGGTCTCGAACTCGACGCGGCGGTCCAGCACGTCGGTCGCGTCATCGCGGCCCGAACCCACCAGCGGTTCGGCGCTGCCGCGGCCCTCCGCATCGGTTCGGGTGGCAAGGGGGCGGGCGCGGCTCATCAGCTCGTTGCGGACATAACCGGCGCGAGCGAGCGAGAGTGCCTGGTTCAACTGTGGCGAACCCGTCGGGCTGGTGTGGCCCACCAGGCGCAGGCATGTCGGCTGCGTGACGCTCCGTCGCGCAATCTGCCGCAGCCACATGGGATACGACCCGCTCACAGCCGGGTCCGGCCAGAAGCGGGTGGAGTTGGGCCGGAACACGAATTTCATCGCCAGCTTGCCGCGTTGCAGGCCGTACTCGACCAGGGTGCCGAAAGCTTCCTCGGCCGCTTGGCTGCGCCCCAACGCAGCATTTGCAAGATAAAGGCCGTTGTACACTCGAAGCTGGTCGCCTGCCGGCTGGTTCTGCGCCCGGGCATACAGCACCAGCGCCTCCCCATACCGGCCGGCTTCGTAGGCCTTGATGCCGTCGGCGATGTTGGCGGCGGCAAATAGGCCGCTCACGTAAGCCGGGTCGATGGTGTCGCCTGGGTTGCCGGCGCAGGTCTTGATGTAAGCGACCTGGCTTCTGTCCGCGAGCCAAGACGGGCTATCGCGGAAAAACGGCGTGGGCGTCATGTCCACCTCGTCTGCACGCACCCAAGCGGTTTCGTGGCTGACAATCTGGTTGGTGCGGAGGTCTGCGAGCGCAGCCCAAATCCGGTAGGTCTGGGTAGGGGCGGTGCTAGGCGGGATGATGCCCGGCGCAGCAACCGGGGTGATGCTGCCGACCAGGACCAGAGGCCGTGCCGCGAGACTTTCGGCGTTGAAGGGCTGGGGCTGGATTTTGCTGAAGCGGGCTCGCACGACGCGGGTCATGCGATCCTCCATCGACCGCGTGGCTACCGCCTGGTTGCCGCTGGCGCGGTCAATGAGCGGGTCGATGACGAGGGTGCGGCCAGCGGCGTCGGCCGGGCCAAGCTTGGCCCGGGCAAACAACGCGACCGTGAGCTGTTCCACGGCGTCATTGAACGCCAGCGCGTCCGTGGGCGGCGGTGGCGCCTCGGCTTGCTGGTTTGGCGCGGCGCACGCCGCAAGCGCCAGCACGACGAGCAAACTGGCCCGCCGCCAAATCTTAGCGGCATCCATTGCGCAAAAACGTTCGGTCGGCATCGCTGGGGTTTTCTCCAAGTTGGACTCGCTGGATGATGCCGCGGCAGCGGCGCTCATCCTGCCTGGGAAGCGGAGGGCGGGCCGCGACCCGTTCGGAACGGGACGATGGTGGCTCAGGTTGCGCCTTTGGCTGGCGCGGCGACAGAGGCGCGGGCACGGCGACGACAAAAGCCGGCTGTGCCTCGCGCGCAGGCTCCGGGACCAGGCTGGCGGCCAGCGGTCCAGGTTCGGCGGGCGGTTCGATTATGGTAGCCGTAGGCAAACCCGGTTGCGGGTCCACGCCCACATCCTGAGTGACAACAGTGGGCTGCGGTTCGGCAGGCGCCGGCAAGGGACCAGGTTCTGGAATTGGGTCAAGGTCGGGGGTGGTGAGCGTTGGTGGCAGCGGAGTGTCACTCGTCGCTGGCGTGACCTGCGCCTTGGCTGCGGCCATGGAGGGCTGTTCCTGGGTCGAGTGGCCAAGCCACGCCACCAAACCAAAGCCCACGGCAAAAGTGACGCCGCCCAGAACGACCAATCGCCATGCCTGGCGCTTGTCCAACGTCGGCGCAGCCGTAGGCACAGTGGCGAAAGCTGGCGCAGGCGCCGGTAGCCGCTCGGGCAGCGTGAGATGGAGCGACAGCTGCCGGCGTAGCCCGGCAAAACCGTCAAGCGCCAGCACGTCGACGATTTCGGACCGGCCAGCAAACGCCACCTGCAAGTGTGGCCCGGCGCGCAGCGCAAATTCAATGTAGCGCAGGGTGGCCTGCGGCAGGAGATGTGCGTCCTCAACCAGCAACACGATGCGGTCGCAGGCCGAGTCTGGCGTGGTAAGGGTGTTGAAACCCTGGACAAGCCTCACGTCGCCCGCTGCCGCGCTGGCTGGCGCAACCTGTTCCATGAAATCAGGCAAATCGAGGGGAGGCCGGACGCGCACCACCCGGGTGCGTGTCGCAGCAAGGGAGTGGGCCAGCACCCCAAGCAACTCCGCCGCTCCGACGGGCCCGGTGACCAGCGCGGAGCCCCCGCTCATTATTGCCGCGACCAGCTTGCGGCCTGACGAGGGACAGTCCGCAACGGACGACTGGCTGAATATATTCGGACCGTCCATTCGACTTATATACCGCTGTTCCCTGACGTGGATGGGAAGCGAGTCCTCACGTTCACGTGACAAAACATTTATGGGAGTGAGCGGCGCCGAGTGAAGGGAATGCCGTGACGGCCCGCTGCAACTACTACACAACTTCGTCCTAACAAAATCGTGTTTTTTCGACGCACAACTATTTGGTTACCCCATGAAAGTACGAATTCAGACAATATAATGTTCGCGCGGAGCTTCGATTGAACCTCCGGCGCATGAGTGCATTATAGAGTTATGTCCACTCTCTCGTGCCCTGCCTCGCCCGATGCACCTGGCCGCGATCCGTTCGACGCATCCGTTCCATCCAGCGTCCCGTAGCGCTCAGAGATGAATCAGGAGGCGTCGCTCGACCAGTTGCTTTCAGCCGTTGCACGCGGGGAGCACGCGTCACTTCGCGCCATTTACGACAGGGAGGGCACGCGTCTGTTCGGCATTGCGATGGCCATCCTGCGCGACCGTCCGGCGGCGTCCGACGCAATGCAAGACGCATTTCTCCGGCTATGGCAACGGGCTGCGCAGTATGACCCGGGACGCGGGGAGGCACGCGCCTGGATCGCCACCATCGTGCGGAACGCCGCGCTTGACGTGGCCCGCGCGCGCGGGCGCGAGCAACCGACCGGCGATCCGACGCTCGGCGACCAGCCGGTCGAGCCCGACGCGATCGAACGCCTGGCCGCGACCGAGGATGGCGCGCGTTTGCGCGACTGCCTTGCGCAACTTGACCAAAAAGGCCGGCAGCTCGTCGTGCTGTCATTTGTCCATGGGCTTTCGCATGCCCAAATTTCGGCACGGCTCGACCTGCCGCTCGGCACCGTGAAGACCTGGATTCGGCGCAGCCTGGCCTCGCTTAAGGACTGCCTGTCATGAGCGGCGACGGCGTTCCCGCCCCAGTGGACCCAGATCGCGACATGCTGGCCGCGGAGTATGTGCTGGGCACCCTCAGCGCGCATGAGGCGGCGGCGGCGGCGCGGATGATGGAGATCGACACCGCGTTTGCGGAAGCGGTCGCCGCCTGGGAGCGACGCCTGGCGCCGCTTTCGGACCTGGCCACGCCGGAAGCGCCGCCTCCTGAGCTATGGGATAGGATCGAGGACACATTCGCACGAAAACTGACCGCCGTCACCGCGGCGCGGGCGCGGGCGCGGGCGTCCTGGCGGATGAGCCTTCTGGGCGGCTGGGCGTTCGGCGCTTCGGTTGTCGCGGCGGGGTTGGCGGTTTTCATCGTGCTGCGTGGCCGTCCAGGGCCGGAGCCGGCGCCGATGATGACGGTGCTGCTGACCGACCGTACGCAGTCGGCCTGGACGGCGGCGGTTGAACGCGACGGCGCGCTTCGCCTCGCAGCGGTCCCGCCGCCGGGTGGTGGGACTGAGGCGCCCCTACCAGCGGACCGCGAGCGGCAGCTCTGGGTGCTGCCGCCGGGCGCGACTGCGCCGACCAGCCTCGGCGTGCTCCCACGTGGGCAAAACAGCGTTACCGTGCCGGCGTCCCAAGTGAAGCCAGTGCCGGGCATGCTGATTGAGATTAGCCTGGAGCCGCCGGGCGGTTCACCCACGGGACGGCCGACGGGACCAATCCTGTTCATTGGCCGGCTCAGCGAGGCAGGCCCGGACTCTTGAGGCAGCAATTTCATCCCAGCAACTATGCACTGGCTGTAATCTCCATCAGTATGCAAATTCTAGGCCGGAATAGATCGACTTAGTTTGATCCTCATGCTACGCGCTTGGATGTGCCTTCTTCAACGTTGATCTTCCTAACCGACTTCGCCGATCAAGCCGTAATTCTGCCTGTGGTCGGCATGGTGGCAATCGTGTTGGGCGCGCAACGGCGATGGCGCGTCGCGGCGGCCTGGTTGCTGACGATCTGCGGAGTGCTCGGCGGCGTGCTGGTGCTGAAGGTGCTCTGCTTCGCCTGCGGCTGGCTGGTGCCGGAATTTGGCCCAGAGCAGTTGGCGCTGCGCAGTCCAAGCGGGCACGCCGCATCGGCCGCCGTGGCGTATGGCGGAGTTGCGGCCCTGCTGGCGCCACGCATGAGGCTGGGCCGGGTTCCGGCGGCATCCCTCGCCGCGCTCGTTGCCGCGGCGGGCATGGCCGCCCTGATTGGGCTGACCCGGGTGCAACTGGGCGCGCATTCCTTGTCGGAGGTGTTCGTGGCGGCCTTCATCGGGCTGACCGGGGCAGTCGTTTTCACCCGGTTGGCGGGCCAGCAAATCTCACGACGTTCAGGCTTGCCGGTGCTACTCGGCGTCGCGCTCGTCTTGCTGCTGTTCCATGGTCGCCACTTGCCAGCCGAGGCGATAATACAGAACTCCGCGGCCGAAGCGCTGCGCCGATGGGTCGTAGCCTGCCAGCCGGAGCGAGGCAGGGCGACGTTGGCGTTCAGCGCCGTGCTATCGCCGACAGCGCCTAAATTCCCTAACGACTTCAACCCGGCGCTTTGACGCGCCACTAGACCAACGTCGCCCAGACTGGAAACGCGATTGCGTTATCGGTCAGGGCGACAAAGTTGGTCGCCCAGGCAAAAGCTAGGCCGCATCCTGACGCAGTCAGGGCTACTGCGGTCTAGCAACGTCGCGCGCACCTGGACGGTTAGCTGTTCCGTATGCCAGGCAACGGACTGCCCCGTCGTTGCAAGGTCAGCAGGTTTTGGGCTGCGTCAGGAGTGCCCGGCCGCAGTTGAAATTCGGGAGCGGTTGACCTGACGGTCGCCCTCCCAGAGCCGCTCATCGGAGCCGCTCACGCATTATTTTGACACAATCGTATCAATTTAGATGCACATGATGGCTCTTTCGGACTACTCCGAAGATTGATCGAGCTTTACGATAACGTTTGTTAACATCCATCTTCGGACTAGGCGAGTTGTGACGACATGGCTCGGACGCCTGCGTGCGGCGTCCGAGCCATGTCGGCAACAAGGGGACCTACTCCCTCTTTAGAAGGATACGAGGCGATGGCTGTTCGGGTCGCGATGTTGACCGACCCCCTGGATGCGCGCCGGAACGCACTCTGGGAAGCGCTAGAGGAGTATGCAGGCTCGATAGAGCTGCGCGTTCTGTGGCATGGCAAAAGCCAGGCCGATCAGGCCTCGTCAATGTCGGATGCGGCAGGTTCGCGTATGCCAGCCAGTGGGGGCGGAGTTGCGGGCGGACAGGCGCACGTCTTCGGCGGCCATGCGTCCGCGCGTCAGTTCTCAGTGTCGACCCTGCTGGGGTGGTTGCCGTTTGGTTCCCTGCTGCAACTCATTGCCTATCGCCCCCACTTGGTCATCTCAGAAGATTTCGGAGCGCTGGCGCTGCATGCCACGGTGTACCGGTCAATCGCGCGCCGCTCCCGGCTGCTCCTTTGCGCGACTGACCTGCCTCGGCAGCTCGGCCGGCGCGAGCGGGTGATCCTCGGCAGGGCGGACGGCATCCTTGTGGACGGGGAGGCGGTCGCCCACGCCATCGCACAGGTTCCAGTTCCGGCCGCGCGCATCTTCCCACTTGGGATGCCATACGAGCTGGATGTGTTCTTGCGATGCGTGCGGACCCGCACGGGCGCGGAGACGCACCGGGTGGTTTATGCGGGGGACTTGTCGCCGCAGTCCGGCGCTGCCGACCTGTTGATCTCCGTGGCGTCGTGGGCGGAACAGCATCCCGGCCAGCCCATCGAGATCTGGTGGATCGGCGAGGGCGACTTGGCGGGCGTGCTCGGCGCACAGCCGCTGCCCGACAACGTCACGCAGCAGTTCCTTGGCTGCCTCGACGCGCCCGGCATGGCGCGGGCGTTCGGACAGTGCGGCCTGCTGGTGGTGCCATCGCTCACGGATGACCGGCACGCGCCTGTCGCCGAGGGCCTCGCGGCCGGTCTGCCGGTGCTCGGCAGCCGGCATAACCGCCGGGTCCGGCAACTGGTGCGGGACGACGTAAACGGCTGGCTGTTCGACCCATTGCAGCACGCGGACATGTTCCGGGCGCTGTCCCGTGCCCTGGACACCCCGGCCGAGCAACTGGACCGCATGCGTGACCAGGCACAGGCCCTGGTGCGGCCATCGGCTGCGCCGGGCTTTGCGCAACGGATGCGCGGCGCAGTCGCCGCCGTCATGCCCGAGCTCGCGCTTGAACCCGCATCGCAGCAAGCACAGTGAGTATGGCCACGTGACGATTGCTCAACCCCCGGCGGCGTTCACCTGGAGCGAGGCCCAGGCTGGCGCGCGCGCGTTCTCACCAGCGAGCGACCCGGTGCGGCTGCTTGGCGGCGGCATCGCGGCCGCAGATGGGGTCGTCGTGCTGCTGGCCTCCGCTGGCGCGTACCTGCTCCGCCACGGCCCGTTGGCTTTCTCGCAGGAAGTCGCGGCCATCACGCTGCTGGCCGTCGTGCTGACGTTCAACGCGATGCGGCTGACGGGCTGCTACACTCGGCACGTCTCCGCCTCGCTGGCCGTGCAGATCGGGCGCGCGTTGCGGGGCTGGACGGCCGTGTTCGTGATGCTGCTGATCCTGGGCTATGTGACCAAGACGTCGGTGGAGTTCTCCCGCGTATGGGCCATCGGCTGGTACTTCGCGGTTCTCGTGGGCGTCGCTCTGGTCCGGATCGTGGCGGCTGCCAAGGTCCGGCAGTGGCGGCAGCGCGGCAAGCTGGCGCGCACCGTGGCGGTGGTGGACCTGACCGGGTCCGGCGAGGAGCTTGCCCGGCGCTTGTTGCGCGGCAGCGCGGGCACGATGCGCCTAGTCGGCGTGTTCTCGCCGCAGCCGTCAGCCGGGCGCAAGAACGGCGTCACCGACCTAGTGGCGCTCGCCCGCCTGTTTCGCATCGACGAGGTGATCGTGGCCGTGTCCGGCGAGCAGGACAGCGAGACTGAGGCGGTCGTGCGCAGGCTCGGGACCATACCGACCCACGTCAGCCTTTGTCCCGACATGCCGAAGATGGCGTTCAAGCCGATCGAGGCGGGTTTGCTGTTCGGCCAACCCGTCCTGACCATCTACCACCGGCCGCTCATGGGCTGGAACCGGCTGACCAAGCGGACCGAGGATATCGTGCTGTGCGTCCTGGCGCTCATCCTGCTGGCGCCCCTGATGGCTATTGTGGCGCTGCTGATTAAGCTGGACAGCCCGGGTCCGGTCCTGTTCCGGCAGAAGCGCCTGGGTTTCAACAACAATGTCATCACGGTTTACAAGTTCCGCACCATGGTGCACCGGACGACGCCGGACGTGAACGTGGTCCAGGCGCAGCGCAACGACGCGCGCGTCACCCGGATCGGCCGCATCCTGCGGCGCACCAGCATCGACGAGCTGCCGCAACTGCTCAATGTGCTGCGGGACGACATGTCCCTGGTCGGGCCGCGCCCGCATGCGCTGGCGCACAACGACCAGTATTCCGCCCTGATCGACGGCTACCTCGGCCGCCACCGCGTGCAGCCGGGCATCACTGGGTGGGCGCAGGTGAACGGACTGCGCGGCGAGACCGATACGCTCGACAAGATGCAGCGCAGGGTCGAGCACGACCTGGCTTACATCGACGGCTGGTCCCTGTTCCTCGACCTGCGCATCCTGTTCCTGACCGTGTTCCTCACGCTGTTCGACCGGAACGCCTATTGATGTCCCGCCCGCTCCGTGGCGCGCAGAGGCAGTGCATCGCTTAGCCGACCGGTTTCGTTCGCCGTCCCATCATTTAACGTACCGGCTTGCTATTGCGCACGCTGTGAGCAAGTCTCGCCGTGTCGATGGTCCCGTGCGAGCGGGTGAAAAGGGAACGCCGTGCGCTCTGGCTGGACTTAAGGTCCGAGAGCAAGTCGGTGGCTGCCCCCGCAACTGTCAGCGGTGAGCCGCTGGTCCGTGCGCCCCATTCCTTCATGGAGTTGGGCGAGCCACTGAGCCGGAACTGGCTCGGGAAGGCAGGGCCGGCGGCGTAGACCCGTGAGCCAGGAGACCTGCCATCGTCGCACGACCAACCGCTGCCGGGCGGGGTGCACCGGGGGCAGGAGACGACCATGCTGACCACCCCAAGCGGCAACCGCCGCGCTAGAGACGCATCGCCGCGCCCCGTTGACACCACAGTGCTTGCAGCCCGTGCGCCCCATTCGCGAGGTGTCGCATGACCCTTGCCAGCAACCTTGGATTTCCACGCATCGGTCGCCGGCGCGAGTTGAAGCACGTGCTGGAACGCCACTGGGCGGGCGAGCTGCCCGAGGCGGACCTGCTGGCCGAAGGCGCACGGCTGCGCGCCGAGCACTGGCAGTTGCAGTCGGCCCGCGGGATCGTCCACATCCCAGCCGGTGATTTCTCCTTGTATGACGGGGTCTTGGACACCGCCTGCATGTTCGGGGCCATTCCGGAGGGTTATGGATGGTCTGGTGGGCCGGTGCCGTTGGCCACGCAGTTCGCCCTGGCGCGTGGCTCACGCGGCACTGACCTTGAGCATCAAGCCGGCATTGCCGCCGGGCTGCCCGCGCTTGAGATGACCAAATGGTTCGACACCAACTATCACTACCTCGTTCCACGCCTGAGGGTCGGGCAAGCCTTCGAGCTGACGAGCGACCGGCTTTTGGCGGCCTATTGCGAGGCGAAGCAGGCCGGTATGACGGTCCGGCCCGTGCTGCTGGGACCGGTTTCGTTCCTGATGCTGTCAAAGGCCACCGACGGGTCGGACACGCTCGACTTGCTGGACGCCCTGTTGCCACCTTACCGCGAGGCGCTGCAGAAGCTGGCGGAGGCCGGTTGCCCCTGGGTGCAGATGGATGAGCCGGTGTTGGCGACAGATTTGTCCGATGCGGCCCGGTCAGCCATCACGCGCAGCTACGATGCCCTGGCGTGCGGACCGGCGCCGAAGCTGCTGCTGGCAAGCTACTTCGGTCCGCTGGCCGATAACCTGCCCACCGCCGTGCGGCTGCCGGTAGCCGGCCTGCACCTCGACCTGGTGCGGGGCGCAGCCGACCTTGCGCCCGCCCTGGACACGGCGCCCCGCGACAAATGGCTCTCGCTCGGCGTCGTTGACGGCCGCAACGTGTGGCGCACCGACCTGCACGCGGCCCTGGCGACGCTGCGGCACGCGGCGGCGCGGCGCGGAACGGAGCGGCTGATGGTGGCGCCGTCCTGTAGCCTGCTGCACGTGCCGGTCGATCTTGCCCAGGAGGACACGCCGAACAGCAGCCTCGGCGTCGAGTTACGGGGCTGGCTCGCCTTTGCCGTGCAGAAGCTGGAGGAGGTCGCGACGCTCGCGCAGGGCCTCGACAACGGTGACGCGGCCATCGCTGGTGCGCTGGCCCGCAGCGGCGCCGTAGTCCGCTCCCGTGCGGCCAGCCCCGCCGTGAATGATACAGTAGTGGCCGAACGCGCGGCGGCCGTGATCCCGGCGATGGAGCGCCGCCCGGCCGCGTTCCCGCGCCGCCGGGCACTGCAGCGTGCCCGGCTGCCGCTGCCCGACTTCCCCACCACCACCATCGGCTCGTTTCCGCAGACCACGCCGGTGCGGGAGGCCCGTGCGGCGCTCAGCCGGCAGCAGGTGACCCAGGCCGTCTATGACCGGGCAATCGAGGGCTGGATCGCCGACGCCATCCGCTGCCAGGAGGAGCTGGGCCTGGACGTGCTGGTGCACGGCGAGCCCGAACGCAACGACATGGTGAAGTACTTTGGCGAACAGTTGCGCGGCTTCGCGTTCACCAAGCACGGCTGGGTGCAGAGCTACGGCAGCCGCTGCGTGGCCCCGCCCATCATCTGGGCCGACGTGTCGCGGCCGGCGCCGATGACCGTCCGCTGGGCCAGCTATGCGCAGTCGCTCACCACCAAGCCGGTCAAGGGGATGCTGACCGGGCCGGTGACGATGCTGCAGTGGTCGTTCGTGCGCGACGACCTGCCGCGGGAGCAGGTCTGTCGGCAAATTGCGCTGGCGCTGCGCGACGAGGTGGCCGACCTGGAAGCAGCCGGCATCGGCATCATCCAAGTGGACGAGCCGGCGTTCCGCGAGGGCCTGCCGCTGCGCACGGCCGACCGGCCGGACTATCTCCGTTGGGCCGTTGGATGCTTTCGCCTGGCGACCTCTGGCGTGGCGGATGCAACCGCGGTCCACACCCACATGTGCTACGCCGAGTTCAATGACATCATGCCGGCAATTGCGGCGATGGATGCGGATGCGATCTCGATTGAGACCACGCGGAGCCGGATGGAGCTGCTGGACGCTTTCCAGGACGGTGCGTACCCGAACGAGATCGGGCCGGGGATATGGGACATCCATAGCCCCCGCGTGCCGGACCTAAACGAAATGACCGGGCTGCTTCGCTTGGCGCGCTCGCGTCTTGAGGACTGGCAGATTTGGGTCAACCCGGACTGCGGCCTGAAGACGCGCCAGTGGCAGGAGGTAAGGCCTGCGCTGGAAAACCTGGTCGAAGCCGCACGGGTCATGCGCCACGAGGCAGCCTCGCCACAACCGTAAGCACCGCCTTAAGGTTACGCAGATAACCGAGCATCACGCTACGCCTGGGAGGGAACGCCATGCCGCCAACGACGCACGAGAGCATTGGAGCGCCGGACTGGCCCGGCTCCGCGGCCACGGGACCCAACAGGCCGCCGCCAGCGGCCCGCTTGGACGACGCAATCCTCGCCTTGGTCGCGCAGCACGTCGTGCCGCGCCTGGTCGTTGCCCACACGCACCAGGTCATCGAGCCATGGGCCGCCTCCCATGACCCGGCGGAGACCGCCAAGGTTCACCGGTTCGTCAACCTGCTGCTCGCACCCGACATCGACGACGCGCTAGACCACGCGGCGGCGCTGCGTTGCTCCGGAGTGCACGGCGACCTGATCTGCTTGGGATTGCTGGCGCCAGCCGCCCGCCGCTTGCACGATCTCTGGCGGGACGAGGCGTGCGACTATGCAGGGTTGACGCTCGGACTGTGGCGCCTGCACGTCATCCTGCATCAACTCGACAGTGCGTCTATTCCCTTGCACGGCCTGCGCCGGGAGAACAGGGCCGTCCTGCTCGTGACGATGCCGGGTGAGCGCGCAACGTTCGAGCACAGCCTAGTTGAGAGTTTCTTTCGCCGGTCTGGATGGCTCACTCACAACCATGTCGCGACATCGGCGAGCCACCTGGCGGCAATCGTTCAAGGTCTCTGGTTTCAAGTCGCCTGGGTATCCACCAACGCGGCGACGCGCCGTAACGAGCTGGCGTCGTGCATCAACGCGCTGCGTGGTGGATCACGGACCAGGACAGTTGGCATCGTGTGGGGTGGCGCCTTGGTTGAGACGCCGCCGTCGCCTTGGCTGGTCGGGGCGGACGCGATCGTGCCGGACGCCCATTCGGCTATGGCCATAACCAACCGATGGCGGCTATCCCGATCCGAATGAGCCGACTGCAAAACCCTCCCATGAAAGCTGGCCATCCCTGATTTTGGCGTGAAGCTCCGGCCGTAGGCTGAGCAACTTCTTGGCGCCAGGGTCCGGGCTGGCTGCGAGCGCGAGCGCTGCGGCGTGCTGCTGCGTCTCGTCGGAGCTATCGAGCGCGTGGCGAAGCTCGTTCAGCGCGCGCTCGCCCTCAGCGAACGGTCCAACTGGACGCCACAGGTCAGGCGTCACGGCACGTCCGGCTGCGCGGCGTTCCCGGGCGTAGTCCACCAGCATGCGCGCCAGCGCCGGGTTGGCACGGTGGTCAAGGCCGGTAATGCCGTGCAGCGGAACCCCGACGAACACCGCCTTCACAACCATTTGGTTCCACGCGCCCTCTTCGAACCAAGCGGCGGGGTAGGGGTTTGCAACTGCAATGGCCCGGAACACCGGGAGCATGTTGCTGCGCACGCCCTCGGCAGCGCGCGCGACGTGTTGTTCGGGGAACGGCAGCAACGGCAGCGCCTGGTAAAGGCACACCAGCTCGGCCAAGTCGGCGGCGGCAAATAGGCGGTCTAATGCAGGAACGAACTCGCCACTGCGGGGCCGGGCAAGCAACAGCAGCACTCGCGCCGCCTGGTCCCGGGTCCAGCCACTTAGGCGCAAGTCTGGACCTGCCGCACAGGACGGCAACTCATCCCGCCCAACGTGGCGGGGCGCAGCCGCGAACGCCGCGAACAACGCCCGGTCTGGCGCCCCGGCGGCAAGGCCGGCCGTTGCAGTGTCCAACCATGTAAGGCCCGTGTCCGCTTGCGCGCTGAGCCACGAGCGTAGTGTCTTCGATGTCTCGGAAATCTGGTCCAGAGGTCAACCCCGCTTGCGCGCGCACCATGGAACGCCATAGCTCCATCGGAGTTGTCCGATAAAGGAACACCGCGTGAAGATTACCGCCGTCCGCCCGCCCATCGACCGCACTGGCCGGGTCTGGGCTGCCTTGACGCTGGCACGGCCGGCAAACGTCGTGACCGCGCTCGCGGACGTGCTTGCCGGAGCCGCCGCGGCAGGCACCCTTGCAGGGTTGCCGGGCCTGCTGCTGTCCACCGCGGCCTTGTATGCGGGCGGTGTGGTGCTGAATGACGTGTTCGACGCGGCGCTGGATACCCAGGAACGGCCGGAGCGGCCAATTCCCAGCGGCCGGATCAGCAAGGCCGCCGCTGCGGCGCTCGGTGGCGGCCTGCTCGTCCTGGGCGTGCTGTCGGCTGGGCTGGTTTCGGTCGCGAGCCTCATCATTGCGGTCACAATAGCGGCCACGGTGCTGTTGTATGACGCTTGGGCAAAGCATCAATCGCTGGCCGGTCCGCTGGCGATGGGCGCTTGCCGAGGGCTGAACCTGTTGCTCGGGGTGAGCGCGGCACCGGCCTTGCTCGGCTCGCTTTGGCCGCTCGCGCTAATCCCGGTCGCCTACATCGCCGCAATAACCGCGATCAGCCGTGGCGAGGTGCATGGCGGCGGACAGCGCATCGGTTGGGCCGCAGTCGGCTTGGTGGCCGCGGTGCTTGCCGCGTTGGTCGGCCTTGGGCTGTTCGGACCGCAGCCGGCGTGGACCGCGTTGCCGTTCGTGGCGCTGCTGGCCTGGCGGGTGCTGCCGCCGTTCGTCAACGCAGCGCGAGAGCCGCAGCCGGCGCTTATCGGCGCCGCAGTGCGGGCGGGAGTGCTGTCGCTGATCTTGCTTGACGCGGCGCTGGCGGCGGCGTTCGCGGGGCCGCTCTACGGTGCGGCCGTGCTGGCGTTGTGGCCGGTGTCGCTATGGCTATCCCGCTTGTTCGCCGTGACCTGATCGGAACTCGGCTGCGCGGCGGAAGCCTGCTTGGCAGCGTGGGTGAAGCGGCGGATCAGCTCGGCATCCTTGACCCCACGTTCACGTTCCACGCCCGAAGACACGTCGACGGCTTTGGCGCCCGAAAGGCGAATGGCGGCCGCGACGTTGTCGGCGTTGAGGCCGCCGGCCAACAGCCACGGAACCGGGGCGTTCCAGCCCTGCAGCAATGACCAATCGAAGTGGTGAGCGTTGCCGCCCGGCAGCACAGCATCCGGTGGCGGTTTGGCGTCCAGCAGCAAAGCGTCCATGCCCGGAGCCGCCGCCGGCAAGTCGCTCCGGTCGGCGACGCCGAGTACATGCCAAACTGGCACCCCGAATTGCGCCCGCAGCGACATGACTCGGTCCACCCCGGCATAGACCTGCAACGCATCCAGAGGCAGCGCATCCAATGCGCGGGCGACCTCGTCGTCCGAGGGCTGGACGAACAAGCCGACGCGCGCCGGGCCGCCTGCTTGCCGGGCCGAAAGAGCCGCCGCTTGGCTGGGCGTTATGGCGCGGGGCGAGGGCGGGAAAAAGACGAAGCCGATCCAATCAGCGCCCGCTTCAGCCGTGGCGTCGAAGCTTTCAGGCATGCTGATGCCGCAAATCTTGACCTGGGCCATCACGCAGCCTCACGGGCAACCGGACAAGACGCAGCAGACACTCCGCGATTCTTAGACATCATAATTCGTCCTTAACATCTTTCTGGCCGGGTCAAAAACAACTTCCCGCTAGGGAAATAGACCAGATCGTAATTCCGCGTCTTGGGTCAGCATGCAACAGGATACAGCAAGACTTGTACACAAAAGCTTAATGTAACGGACTTTGCAGGCCTATGGTGCGTGTCCGGCGATCACGTTGCGAAAACATAATTGTCCTAAGCGCGCTTGGGAGCGCTGCAGCACGATGACTGAGAGCGCAACAGGGGCGATCCTAAGGTCATATCCCTGAGCCCGATGCCACCGCCTGATCGCTTCGGTTTCTCGCAATATTACTAAGTCTGAAAACGGACAGTACACTCCTGCATACAAACAAACCACGAGATTTCGTGAACGGACTATCCTCTTTCAAAGTCGGATTTCGTGAAAAGTTCACTGACACTAAGCTGATGAATGGCGTATTAAAATAGAGAGGCAGCTTGGTCAGGTTTTGAAGCTTCAACCCAGCATTGTTAGCCAAATAATGCTGGGTTCGATTTGCATGTTCTCAGACCGCCTCAAGACAAACTAGGACGATGTCCTAATAGCTTTCAGATTTCGGAGATAAATAGACCATGGCTGATGAAATCCTCCCACCCGACGCACAGTCCACCACCGGTGCAACCGGCAATAGCGGTCCTGTGACGGGCGCCGCGCCAGGCGGAGGTGCCACCGGTGGAACGTCGCTGGGCGTCAGCACGTCTGGCGTGACGGTTCCTCCAAGTGATTTGCCTGTGCTTCCGCCGAACTATGCGTCAAGCAACCTCGGCTTCTTCACCCGGCAGTCGGAGCCAGTGCCGACGGCGGTCACGGTTGGCCCGGATGGCGCCCTCTATGTCAGCGAACTGGGCGCTATCCCTTATCCCACGGGCTATGCGAACATCGTCCGCATCCCCAACCCGACCTCGACCACTGGCTTCGACGGCAAGATTGCCAGCGGTACGCCGCAGGTGTTTGCCAGTGGGTTCAGCGAAATCCAGTCCATGAGCTTCGATGCTGCGGGCAACTTGTATGTGCTCGAGTACCTCAATGCCAACGGCGTCTATGATCCCACCATCCCGCCGAGCGACCTTCCGCCCAGTAAGCTGATCCGTGTGGGCACCGACGGGGTCCGCACCACGATCTCCGGCGATGAGCTGAAGCTCGGCAACTACGTGCAGGTCGACCAGGCGACTGGCGACATCTACGTGGCGATCAACAACGCCGACAATGCTAATGGCGAGGTGCTGCGCTACCGCGTCAACGCCGACGGCACCGCGAGCAACGAGGTGGTCGCGAGTGGCCTGCGCAATCCGCGCGGCATGTCTTTCGGACCAGACGGCAACCTTTATGTGCTGGAAAGCGGTGAAGGCACCGATAGCAGCGATCCCAACGTGGCGAGCGCTCCTGACGTCGTTTTCATTCCCGGCCTGGTCAGCGAACGCGGCGGCTACACCGGCGCCATCACGCGGGTGGACATCAACAACCCCGAGGGCGGCCAGGAGCAGATTTTCGTCGGGCTGGCCTCGTTCCGCGAGTACAACCCGTTGACTGGCGAGGACCGCATCATCTCGATCGGCCCCAACGGCTTCACCATCACTCCGGACGGCACTGTATACGTGGCTTCGGGTGGTGGCCTCGCGCCAGCAACCGCCGACTCCATCGCGCCGTTCAGCGACCTTACGCGCGGACTGGTCCGAGTTGATGGCCTGTTTGATGGCAACGGGGCCGATGCCACGCTCACGCCGATATTCGACTCTGTCGCCTACGGTTCCCAGAATGGTCCTGACGGCGCCACGACCTTGTTCAACACCCAAAGCAACCTGAACGACGTCGTTTACCGCCCAGAGGACGGCAAGCTCTATGCCGTCGATGCCGCCCGGAACGTGATGTACGGCCTTGGCAAGGACGGCACGACGGTCGAGAGCGCGACCGTGATCCCGAAGCGCCCACCCGTGCTGACCCCTCCGCAGTATGCGGCGGTGCTGGCGGCTGGCGGCAACCCGACTGCCGACTACGCGGTCGAGATTGACACCCGCACCTTTAAGAACGCCAACAGCCTGCCGGACACCCCGGGCCGTGCTGCCGCCCCGACGCCTTCAGGCAGCGGCGCTGCTCCCACGTTCCCCGGCGCGCTTCCGCCCGGCCCGCCGCCTCCTGGCCTGCAAGTTCCCGAGACGCTGCCTGCCGGCATTGCCCCGCCCCGCGGCGAGGACTCCACGGTCGGCACCACGAACGCTGCCGTTAATGGATCGTCGTCACCCCCGAACGCAGCCGCCGAGGCAGGTGTCCCCGGGTTCCTCCCAATTGATCCTACCTTCCCTGGGCCATCGGACCCGCAGGCCCCACCCGTCCTGCCGGGCAACATCTACACGCCTTACTTCGATCCATTCTTCGGCTATGCCAATGCTGATAAGCTGGTCCTGCCTGCTGGCGAGCGCGGCTCCTACACGGTATCGAACCTTTACAGCTTCGGTGACCGCTTGGCCGACGACGGCGGCACGTTCGGCGCAGTGCCGTTCTTCGAGTCCATCGGCGTGCCGACACCTTACACCTCGGCGCCTTACTCCCAGTCGGGCAGCCTGTCCGACGGCCCGAAGTGGACGACAAGCCTGAGCCAGATCCTGGGCATCCAGGATACCGGACAGGACACCAGCTTCGCCTATGAGAGCGCGACGGCTCGCCTGGTGAATGACCCGTCCGATCCGTTCCAGACCGTTTTCAACTTCGAGGGCCAGGTCAACCTCTTCAAATCCGTGAATGCGGGCTTCCTGCCCACCGACCTGGTCACCGTGACGTTCGGCGGCAACGACCTCACGGTGCCGGGCGTCATACCTACGGCGGAGGACGTTGATCTTACGGTCAACGCGATCATCGATGGCCTGCAGAGCTTGGCGGACCTTGGCGCCAAGCACTTCTTGGTCACCAACCTACCGGACATCACGCTTGCTCCGCTGTTCGGCGACCCGGCGATTGCAGGTGCCCTTGGGATCGACTCCAGCATCTACGGCCCGCTCACTGAGCAGTTCAACGCCAGCCTTGCCACGGCCCTCGGCAGTTTCAAAAGCGAGACTGGCCTGGATGTGAAGGAACTCGACCTCAACAAGCTGTTCGACGGCATCGCCGCCGACCCAGCCGCCTACGGGTTCCTCAACGTGACAGAGTCGGTGTTGGCGAACCCGCCGTTCCCAGGCTCCACGCCGGTCTACAACCCCGACATCGTGGGGCAGGACCCGTTGGTGCAGCACGGGACGCTGTTCATCGACCCGTTCTTCAACCCGACCGCCTTGGGCCAGTCAATCATCGCCGAAACAGCGAGGGGCACCCTGGTATGACAGCAGCAAGCATGACGGCGACCAGCGGAGACCTTCTGGAGCGTGAGCAGGTCAAGACTGTCGAGCCGCCACCGGTAACGGTGGCGGAGGGCCTCGCTGAAGCGTTCCGGGCACTCGGGGTGGAACACGCCTACGGCGTCTGCGGCGGCGCTCAGGCGCTGCTGTGGGCGGCGCTGTCGAAGCACCTGGAGCTGCTGCATTTCCGGCACGAGTGCGGCGCTGCTTTCGCCGCCATCGAGTCGCACTTCGTGAGCGGGCGTCCGGTCGTGGTGTTCACCACCACCGGACCTGGCATCACCAACGCCCTGACCGGCCTGCTTGCCGCTCGGAGCGAAGGGGCCAAGGTCATCCTGGTGTCCGCCTATGCCTCCGCACCCCGGCGTGGGCGCGGCGGCATCCAGGAAACTAGCGGCTACACGATGCCGACCAGCGCGTTGTTCGAAGCCGGCCAATGGTTCGACGACGCGGTGATCCTAGAGACTCCGGACCAGTTGCCGCAGGTTCTGCGGCGGATGGCGAGCGGGTTGCAGCGTGCCGGCGGCTACGTCGCCCACATAAGCGTTCCCAATGCCATCCAGGGCGCGGCGTTGTCGCAGCCCTTGCCACGCCTGGCCCATGTGGGCACTCATCTGGCGGGCAGCGACGCCGTTCGCCCGGCAGTGAACCGTGCTGCGGTCGCGCGTTGCGTCGAGTTGCTGTCCGAAGCGCCGTTTGCGATTTGGGCCGGGTTCGGCGCCCGCGGCGCAGCGGCAGCCGTGCGCGAGTTGGCGGAGCGGGCCGGTGCACCGGTCATGTGCTCGCCACGCGCCAAGGGCGTTTTTCCAGAAGACCACTCCCTGTTCGTCGGTGTCACCGGCATGGGTGGGCACGGCGCATTCGCCAGCGCATACATGCGTGAGCACGCTCCGCAACGGGTCTTGGTCCTGGGCACGCGCCTTGGTGAGCCGACATCGTTCTGGAACCCCACGCTGATACCGGACGGCGGCTTCATACACGTCGATGTTGATCCAATGGTGCCCGGGGTGGCGTTCCCCCAAGCCGAGACTTACGCGGTGCAGGCGGATGTTGGCGACTTCCTCGCCGCGTTGCTTGAAGCTTGGCCCGTAGGCGCTAGGACAATCCCGCCTCGCCTGCCTCGGCCGCATCCCAACCACCCCGCGCCTGGCGCTGCCGGTCCGGTCCGTCCGGACGTGCTGATGTCAGCCATCCAGCGGGTTGTGGTGGACAACAGCGACGCGGTCGTGTTGGCGGAGTCTGGCAACGCGTTCACCTGGGCGACGCACTACCTGCGTTTTGCCCAGCCCGGCCGTTACCGGGTCAGCACCAATCTTGGCTCCATGGGCCACGCGGCGACTGGTGTGCTGGGCGCGGCCTTGGGACGGGGCGGCAAGGCAGTGGCGATTGTTGGTGACGGCGCCATGCTGATGAACAACAGCGAAGTCAACACCGCCGTGAAGCGCGGCGTGTGCGCCATCTGGATCGTGCTGAACGACGGCCGCTACAACATGTGCCACCAAGGCATGGCCGCGCTCGACATGGGGGATTTGGCGGACGCGTGCTTCCCGCCGGTCGATTTCGCATTGATGGCCCGTGCCATGGGCGCCCAGGGCGTGCGCGTCGAGCGTGAGGACGAGCTGGATGCGGTGCTGGCGCAGGCGTTGGCCGCAGGCGGTCCGTTCGTCATCGACGTGCTGATCGACGCCGACCAGCTCGCGCCAACCCAGGGCCGGAACGAGGGCCTCCGCCCCGTGCGGACGGTCCAGCGCAGCGAGGCGCAGCGCAATGAAGGCATGAGCTTCCCGGTCATAGCGGCCAATTAAGGAGGGGCATTATTAATGGAAAGCAATACGTTCGCGACCTCCACCTATATCGAGACCACGCCCGAGGCAGCGTTCGGTTACTTGCGTGACCTACGCAACCTCGACGAGTGGACGCTTTACAGCCGCATGATCGAGCAGATGGACGAAAACACCTGGCGCGGCACGGCGTCGGGTTACCAGCACGACCTTTATTACCATGTGCGCCCGATTGAGACGCCAAACTTCCGCGGCGTCGAATGGCACTGCGGATACGAGTACGGCAAGTACTTCCAGTGCTACCCCGCACTTCTGTTCCCGGCGAGCTACCTGGGTTCCGACGAGCCTGGCGTTTACTTCCACTGGCTCAGCTTTGTCGGGCCGGAGCGTCGGACGCCGATGATCATGCAGGGCATCCACCTGGTCCACACAGCCGAAATCCGCTCCCTGAAGGGTGCGCTGGAACGGAAGGCGGGCTTGACCGAGGCCGCGCAGGGCCGCTTCGAGATCAAGACCAACTCGATTTTTGTGGACGCGCCGTATGACCTTGCCGCGGACTATCTCGGCGACCTTCGCAATCTCGGCGAGTGGGGCTTCTCGGTTCGTCCAAACGGTTCGGTCGGCTCGGACGAAGGCGAGTTCACCGACGAATACGGTCAGCATGTCGAAGTCCAGGTTCGTAAGCACGACCTGCAGAATTACGTGATCCTGGAGTTCGAGCATCGCTACCGCAGCGCCAACTGGGTGCAGCGCAACTGCTTGGTGATTGTCCCGTGCTCCTACGCTTTCGGCAACCCGGAAGCCCGCGGCTGCATCCAGCATCGCGTCGCGTTCTTCGAGAAGGGCGTGCTTCCCCGGCATGGTAAGTTGCAGATCGAGGACTACGGTGCCGAAAGCATGAGCTTGAAGCGCGTGCTGGAACACAAGGCCGGCAACCTTGAGTCGTTCGCGCGCGGCATGAGCTACATCTCGGAGCAAGCAGCATGAGCGCCGGCGACAGCGGCGTTCTCGTGAGCGACGCGCCGGTCCGCCGTCCCAACGCCACGCAAGCCCTCCTGGATGATTGGCGCCCCGACCGGCCAGTTTGGCAGGAGCCGGTCGCTCCGGCATCGACCAGCCTGGTCCTGCTCGACAATTACGATAGCTTCACCTTCAATTTGTTCCATCGGTTTGGAGAGTTGGGCGCACGCGTTGAGGTGCGTCGCAATGACGTGGTGACACCGGACGAGGTGCTTGCTTTGGGAGCCGATGGCGTCGTGATCTCGCCGGGGCCATGCGATCCCGACCGCGCCGGCATTTCTTTGGCGCTTATTGAGCGGGCGGCGGCCGTCTGCCCGGTGTTTGGCGTCTGCCTGGGCCATCAAGCAATCGGCCAGGTATTCGGCGGCAAGGTCGTGCGCGCGCCGGCGCCGATGCACGGCAAGGTCAGCCTGATCCACCATGACGGCACCGGGCTGTTCGAGGGGTTGCCCAACCCGTTTCCCGCCACCCGTTATCACAGCCTGGTGGTCGAACGCAGCAGCTTGCCGCCGGAGCTGCAAGTCAACGCCTGGACCGAGGACGGCTTGATTATGGGGCTGCGTCACGAAAGCCTGCCGGTTCACGGCGTCCAGTTCCATCCCGAGAGCATCGAGACCAATGCCGGGTATAGCCTGCTGCGGAACTTCCTCGCTCTTGTGCCGGCTCGGGTCGCAGCGTGACCAACGATCTCCGGCCGCTGCTGAACCTGCTCGCCAGCGGCGGGACGATGTCGGCCGAGCAGACCGAAACCGCTTTTGACCTCATGATGCAGGGCAACGCGACGCCGACCCAGGTCGGCGGCCTGCTGATGGCGATGCGTGTGCGCGGCGAGACGGTAGAGGAGATCACCGGCGCGGCCCGTGCCATGCGCGCGCACATGGTCGCGGTGCGGGCGCCGGATGATGCTATCGATACGTGCGGCACCGGCGGAGATGCGCAGGGGACGGTGAATATTTCGACCGCGGTGGCGTTCGTGGTCGCGGGTTGCGGCGTGCCAGTGGCTAAGCACGGCAACCGGTCAGTGTCGTCGAAGTCCGGCGCGGCCGACGTGCTTGAGGCGCTCGGAGTCAACCTCGAAGTGCCGCTGGACACCGTGTACCGCACGGTCAACGAGGAAAAAGTCAGCTTTCTGTTTGCGCCCCGGCACCACGCTGCCACCCGGCATGTCGGCTTGAGCCGGCGCGAGCTAGGGACGCGTACGATTTTCAACCTGTTGGGGCCGTTGTCCAACCCTGCCGGCACGCGGCGGCAACTGCTCGGCGTGTACGGACCACAGTGGTTGGTGCCAATTGCGGAGGTGTTGCGGGCGCTTGGTTCCGAACGCGCCTGGGTGGTGCATGGCGGAGACGGGCTGGACGAGCTTACCACGACGACGCACTCCTCAGTGGCGGAGTTGCGGGATGGCGTCATTACCCGCTTCGACATCGAGCCTGAACACGCCGGCATCGCCCGCGCGACGCTCGACGACCTTAGGGGTGGCGACGCGCAGGCCAACGCAGCGGAGTTGCGGGCCGTGTTGCGCGGCCAGAACTGTCCATACCGGGACATTGTGGTGCTGAACGCGGCTGCGGCGTTGGTTGTGGCTGGCAAGGCGGAGGGGCTTGAGCACGGCGCTGGGTTGGCGCGCCGGTCGATTGACTCCGGCGCAGCGGCAGCGCGGCTGGACGCGCTGGTGCGGGCAACCAACCGGGTGCCCGCATGAGCGACAAGCTTCAGGAAATCTGTGCGGCCAAGCGCGAGCACGTGGCAAGTTGCCGGGCCAAGCGGCCCCTCCATGAGCTTGAGGCCGCGCTGCCGATGCAGCCGCCGCGTGGCTTCATCCACGCCCTCCGGGCCGAGGTTGAGGCGGGACGGCCCGGCCTGATCGCCGAGATCAAGCGTGCCAGCCCAAGCCGCGGCTTGATCCGCGCCGATTTCGATCCGCCGTCATTGGCTCGCGCCTACGCTTCAGGCGGGGCGGCTTGCCTGTCGGTGCTGACCGATGAACCCTACTTCCAAGGGACACTAGAGCATCTTGCCGCGGCACGAGACGCGGTGGCCCTGCCTGCGCTCCGGAAGGATTTCACGCTCGAACCTTACCAAGTGATCGAGGCCCGGGTCGCAGGCGCGGACGCGGTGTTGCTGATCGTGGCGGCGCTGAGCGACGATCAAGCTGCGGAGCTTGAGGCCGCCGCGCACGAGCTTGGCCTTGATGTGCTAATCGAGGTGCACGACGAGGCCGAGCTGGAACGGGCGCTCCGGTTGCGGTCGCCGCTGGTTGGGGTGAACAACCGCAACCTCAAGACGCTGGAAGTCGACCTTGCGACGACTGAGCGGCTGGCGCGCTTGATGCCGACGGACCGCCTGCTGGTTTGTGAGAGCGGCATCGCATCGGCCGCGGACATAACCCGGATGCGTGCGGTGGGCGCGTCATGCTTCCTGGTTGGCGAAAGCCTGATGCGGCAGCCGGATGTCGCGGCCGCGACGGCGTCCCTGTTGGGCCGGCACGACCCGGCCCCGGCCCAGTTGTGACCCCAAAACAATAACTACCCTGGATCGCCGCTGCTGGACCAGCGTCGGCGTGTTGAGGAACAATAATGCAAGTCTCACCACAACGAAGCGAGTTCGCTGAAACCTATGACCACGGACGGCCTCAGGTTGTCTGGACGACGCTGGTCGCTGATCTTGAGACGCCCGTCGGGGCGATGATGAAGCTTGCGGAGGGGCAGCGCTACGGTTTTCTGCTGGAGTCAATCGAGGGAGGGGCGGTCCGTGGCCGATACTCCTACATCGGCCTGAAACCTGACCTGATCTGGCGCTGCTACGGCGAGCGCGCCGAGATCAACCGCGAGGTGCGGCTCGGCGATGCCCAGTACGAGCCGTCCCCGTTGCCGTCGCTCGCCAGCTTGCGCGCGTTGATCGACGAGTGCCGCATCGAGTTGCCGCCTGATTTGCCACCCGGCAGCGCCAGCTTGATCGGCTTTTTCGCCTACGACTTCGTGCGCCTTATTGAACACCTGCCAGCCGCGAACCCGGATGAGCTCGGCTTGCCCGATGCGATGCTTATGCGCCCCACCGTGGTCGTAGTGTTCGACAACGTGCTCGACCGCATGACCCTAGTGACGCCAGCCTACCCGGTGCCGGGTCTGTCGGCGGCGGCGGCTTACGAGCGGGGCCGTGAGCGCCTGGCGGACGTGGTCACCGACCTTCGGCGCAGCCTGCCGTATCACTCTCCCACGTCGCACCTTGGCGAAGCGCCGGCGCCGGCCTCGAACCTGACCCGTGCCCAGTACTGGACGATGGTGGAGCGGGCACAGGACTACATCCGCGCCGGTGACGCGTTCCAGGTCGTGCCCTCCCAGCGTTTCTCGCTGCCGTTCCGGTTGCCTCCCCTGGCGTTGTACCGATCGCTGCGCCGGCTTAACCCTTCGCCGTTCTCATTCTACCTGAACCTTGGCGAGTTCGCCTTGGTGGGATCCTCCCCCGAAATTCTCGTGCGGCTGCGCGATGGGACCGTGACTGTGCGCCCGATTGCCGGAACACGTCCGCGCGGCGGCACCCGCACCGAAGACCTGGCGTTGGAGCGGGATTTGCTTGCTGATCCCAAGGAGTTAGCCGAGCACCTGATGCTGCTCGACCTTGGACGCAACGACGTTGGCCGGGTCTCCAGAGTCGGCTCCGTGCGCGTGACTGAGAAGATGATCGTGGAGCGTTACTCGCACGTCATGCACATCGTCTCCAATGTGGAAGGGGATCTCGACCCGGAACGCGCCGACCTGCTGGACGTGCTGTGCGCCGGGTTCCCGGCCGGCACGGTGTCCGGCGCGCCAAAAATCCGCGCCATGGAAATCATTGACGAGTTGGAGCCGACCCGGCGCGGCTTTTACGGCGGCGGCGTTGGCTACATTGGCGCGGACGGCAACCTAGATACCTGCATCGGCCTCCGCACCGGGCTGGTGAAGTCCGGCGTCCTATACGTCCAGGCAGGGGGAGGCGTGGTCGCCGACTCCGACCCCGAGACCGAGTATCAGGAATCCTGCAACAAGGCTAAGGCGCTGCTGAGTGCGGCCGAGGACGCGTTGCGCTTCGCCGAGGTCGGCAGTGCGCCGCATGTTAAGTATGGGATGGCTAGCTGATGACGTTCGCTCCCGATCAACAAACTTACATCTCGCGCAGCGCCGCGCCGGGGCCGTGCTCCCGGCATAATGACGCTCTGGCAAGGAGAGCCGACCATGGCTGATTTCGGTCATCGAGGCGCAGGCCAAGCCGCTGTGCGGACCATGGCGCTCAGCCCGGACAATTGGTCATCGTCGTCATGGCGCGCCCGGCCAGTCAAGCAGAACCCGGCTTACAACGACATGGGCCAGCTCGCCGATGTCGAGGCGAGGCTGCGCGGCTACCCGCCGCTCGTGTTTGCGGGCGAGGCGCGCGAACTGCGCCGGCAACTCGGCGAAGTGGCAGCCGGACGGGGCTTCCTGTTGCAGGGCGGCGACTGCGCTGAGAGCTTCGCCGAGTTCCACGCCGACAACATCCGCGACACCTTGCGCGTCCTGCTGCAGATGTCGGCCGTGCTCGCGTTCGGCGCCGGCGTGCCGGTGGTGAAGGTCGGACGCCTGGCCGGGCAGTTCGCCAAGCCGCGCTCCGCCGACACCGAGCGCTACGATGGGGTCGACCTCCCGATCTACCGCGGCGACATCATCAACGGGCCGGATTTCACGCCAGAGGCGCGGCGGGCCGATCCCGAGCGGCAAGTTCGTGCCTACTCCCAATCGGCGGCGACGCTCAACTTGTTGCGCGCGTTCACCGACGGCGGTTACGCCGCGCTTACCCGGGTGCACGAGCATAACTTGGATTTCGTCGCGCAGTCGGCGCAAGGCAAGCGTTACCGCGAGGTTGCGGACCGCATCACCGAGGCGCTTGGGTTCATGGCGGCTTGCGGCGTCTCAGATTTGAACACCCCGGCGATGGCCGTGACCAAGCTCTACACCTCGCACGAGGCGCTGCTGCTCGGCTTCGAAGAGGCGATGACGCGGATCGACTCCACGACCGGCGACAGCTACAACACCGCCGCGCACATGCCTTGGATTGGTGACCGCACCCGCGACCTGGACGGGGCGCACGTCGAGTATATGCGCGGCATCGCCAACCCGATTGGGGTCAAGGCCGGGCCGTCCATGACCCCGGACGACCTGCTGCGCCTGTGCGCCGTGCTCAACCCGCGCAACGAGGCCGGCCGGCTCACGGTGATCGTGCGAATGGGGCATGAGGCGGTCAAGACCTACTTGCAGCCATTGCTGCGCGCCATACAGCGTGAAGGCGCCAGCGTCGTATGGTCGTGCGACCCGATGCATGGGAACACGATCAAGGCGGCGTCAGGCTACAAGACCCGGCCGTTCGACCGTATCATGCAGGAGGTCGAGGGTTTTTTCGCCGTGCACCAGGCCGAGGGCACGCACCCCGGCGGCGTGCACGTCGAGATGACCGGGCAGAACGTCACCGAGTGCACCGGCGGCGCGCAGGAGATCACTGACGACGCGCTCTCGACCCGGTATCGCACCCAGTGCGACCCGCGCCTCAATGCGCAGCAGAGCCTGGAAGTGGCGTTCCTGCTAGCCGAGTGCCTGAAGACGGCGCGTCACGGGCGTGCCACGGACTGCAATGGAGCGGTGTCCTGAACGAGTTCAGCAATATCGGCCACCTTGGTGAGGCGGACCACGCCGAGCGCTCGTCACGAGCTGCGCCGCTGTTCGGGCAGATAACCCTTGTCGGCATCGGCCTTATCAACGGGTCCGTGGCGCGCGATGTGCGGCGGCTTGGGCTCGCTGAGCGGCTCGTGGCCACCGCACGGAGGCAAGACACGCTTGACCAAGCTTGTGCGCTAGGGTTGGTGGATGCGGCCACCCCGGACGTCGCCGGAGCGGTGCGGGATGCGGACCTGGTGATTATGGGCGTGCCGGTTGGCGCCAGCGGCGAACTGGCGCGCGCCATGGCGCCCGGCCTACGCACGGACGCGATCGTGACGGACGTGGGCTCGGCCAAGGCCAAAGTGATCGAGCTGGTGGCGCCGCACCTTGACATGCGCCGCTTCGTTCCCGGCCATCCCGTTGCTGGCACAGAGAACTCCGGACCTGCGGCGGCAATTGACAACCTGTTCAACGGCCGCTGGTGCATCCTCACCCCAGGCTGCGACACAGACCCGCGAGCGCTGGACCGGGTCGCGTCGCTGTGGCGAGCTATGGGGTCCCGGGTCGAGTTCATGGACCCGGCGCATCACGACAAGGTCCTCGCCATAACCTCGCATTTGCCGCACCTGCTGGCCTTCAACATAGTTAACACCGCCGATGACCTAGAGGGTGTGCTGAAGGGCGAAATCCTGAAATACGCCGCCGGCGGCTTTACGGACTTCACCCGGATAGCTGCCTCCAATCCGACGATGTGGCGGGACGTGTTCCTGCACAACAAGACCGCGGTGCTCGAGGTGGTCGGCCGCTACATCGAAGATTTGATGGCGCTCCAGCGTGCGATTCGCTGGGACGAGGCTGAAACCCTGTTCAACCGCTTCGAAAGCGCTGGCGCTGTCCGCCGGGAAGTCGTTCGCGCCGGGCAGGCTTACAAGCGGCGGCCTTTGGTGGAACCTCGAAAGGAGACTGCTTTCGCCGATGATTAATGTTGAATTCAAATCAGACAACATTCTGCTTTGCACTGAATTTTGTACGGTTTGGTAGTAATGCTTTACGCGCACAGAATGATTATATTTGGCTGATAAGATGTAGGATGGCATTGATTTATGACGCATCAATCCCATTCATGCATTGCCACTAATACCTACTCGGGTCAGTGTATATGCCGGAGTATGGTTTAAATGGTCAGGTGCTGGCTCATGCAACGATTGGCCACACAGCACAAAGTTAGCGCGGGCGCCACGGCGGTGCAGTGCCCAACCGGAAGGATACGCATATGCAAGGTGACAACACACTCAACGTTACAGGCGGCAACAACCAGTTCGTGGTGGTGTACAAGTTTGGGTCGTCCGATGATGGGTCGGGTGCGAGTGGCGCTCCTGCCGGGGCTCCTGCGTTTGGCGCGGCCGGGTCCCTCAACAACACCAACCCCGACTACAATTTCAGCACTCTCGACAATGGCAAGGTTTACACCATCACCAGTGGTGAAAACGATTTGACGATCGAGGGCGGCAATAAGCAGTTCGTGGTCGAGTACCTGCTCCCATCGTCCGATGGCATGGCCGGGAGCGGCGGCAACACCGTCTCCGTCGATGGTGGCAACAACAAGTTCGTCGTCGCATACGACTACTCCACGATCAGCCGCGGCCAGCCTGCTAGCGGCAATGCGGTCACTGTGGAGGGCGGCAACAACGCGTTCGTTGTCTCCTATGACTACGGCGCATCAGGCGGCGGCAGCGACGGCAGTCCGCAACTGCAAGGACCTGGCGTGCCCGGACAGGACAGCGGCAGCAACAGCGCGGGCGTTATCGTTGGCTCTCCGGGTGACAATGCGGTCAAGGTGAACGGGGACCACAATCAGTTCGCAATCCAGTATGGCTCAGCTTCGTCGGATGGCCAGGCCAGATCGGGTGGCAACCCGTTCGCGGGCGGTGCGATGGGCGGCGGTGCAGCTGGCTCCTCGGGCGGTAACCCTTTTGCCGGCGGCGCGGGCGGCGGCAATCCCTTCGCGGGCGGTGCCGGTGGCGCGGCGGCTGGGGGCGGCAACCCCTTCGCTGCTGGCGCTGGTGGTGAGGCATCTGGCGGCGCGGGCGGCGGCAACCCAGCGGCAGGCGGTGCAGGCGGTGGTAACCCGTTCGCTGGCGGTGCCGGTGGTGTGGCGTCCGGCGGTGGCAACCCGTTCGCCGGCGGTGCGGGCGGCGGCAACCCGGCGGCGGGCGGTGCCGGTGGCGCGGCGTCTGCTGGCGGCAACCCGCTCGCCGGCGCTGGCTCAGCAAGCGATGAGGAGCTGGAGGCTCTCCTTCGCGCAAGCCCGTTCGGACAATTGGTGGACCTGATTGGCGTTGAGGGCGTTCAAAACGCTTTCGGCGGCGGAGCGACTGCTGCCGGTGGGAGCGCTGGCGGCCTCAGTGACGAGCAGCTTAATACCCTCGTTGCCGGGAGCCCGATCAGCTCCACGCTCAATGAACTCGGTCTTGGTGGCCCAAGCGAGGTCTTCGCTGGCGGCGAGGGTCCCAGTGATGAGCAGCTTGCCGCACTTCTGCCGGGCGTCCCTAGCGGTGCGGCCTCCGGCGGCGTTAATTTCGGTGCCGGCGGCGGCGAGTCTGGCGGCGACAATGGCGGCCTTAGCGACGAGCAGCTTAGCAGCCTGTTGGAGGGTAGCCCGATCGGCCTCACGCTCGCCAACCTCGGCCTTGGTAGCCCAAGTGAGGTGTTCATCGACGGCGGAGCTCCGAGCGATGAGCAACTAGCCGCGCTGTTGCCGGGTGCTTCAGGGGGAGCGCCGTCCGACGGCTTCGATCCTGCCAGCTTGGCGGAGGCGTTTGGCGGCGGCGGCGGTCTCAGCGATCAGGAGCTTGACTCGCTGCTGGCGACAACGCCGATTGGCCTCCAGCTTGCTGAACTTGGTCTTGGTAGCACAAGGGAAGTGTTCCTTGATGGCAATGGCCCCAGCGATGAGGGGATCGGTACCCTGATCTTCGCAGCGTCCAATGGCCAAGTCGACACATCGAACTTCCTTCTGTCCTAACTCTCTAAGGTGGGTCGAGCTGGCCCGTGTCCTATCGGCTGCCAGCTCGTTCACTTCCGCTCAAAAACGTCAGGCAAGCGGCTGCCTTGCCTGACGTCACAACCGGTCTGATGGTGCAAATCCAGCGGAAGGAACCGCCGGGTTTGCACCGTATCTCCTGGCTTGATGGATCGGAGTGCCCAACCCCCTGAGAACTAAGCGTTAAGTTCAGACCAACAGCTCGCGGCTAGTTTGTTTGAAAAACTGGAAGGTTGTCGCTATACTCGACAACAGCACTGCATTTTATTACGAGAAGTAACCCATGCCTGACCAGCACGTTGCAAGCGCTTCGATGTACATCGACCCGCATATCCACATGATCTCTCGTACTACGGATGATTATGAGGCAATGCGCGCGGCCGGCATCGTCGCGGTGATCGAGCCCGCATTTTGGATGGGACAGCCTCGTACTTCGCTTGGCTCCATGCAGGACTACTTCGCCAGCCTGCTAGGGTGGGAGCGGTTTCGCGCCGGGCAGTTTGGCATCCGCCACTATTGCACGCTCGGCCTCAACTCGAAGGAGGCGAACAACGAGCGCCTGGCTGAGGAAGTGTTGGACATGCTGCCGCTGTACCTCGGCAAAGAGGGTGTGGTGGCAATCGGCGAGATCGGCTTCGACGACATGACCGTAGCCGAGGACCGTGCCTTCCGGGCGCAGCTTGAGTTGGCGCGCGAGCTGGAGATGCTGGTGCTGGTGCATACCCCGCACCGCAACAAGACGCATGGCTCCCGCTTGAGCATGGATTTGTGCGAGGAACACGGCCTGGACCCTGCCCGTGTCGTGATCGACCACAACAACGAGGAGACGGTGCGCGAGACGCTGGACCGCGGTTACTGGGCGGGGTTCACCATTTATCCGCGCACCAAAATGGGCAACGAGCGCATGGTGGAGGTGGTGCGCCAGTATGGCCCGGAGCGCATCATCGTTGACAGCTCAGCCGACTGGGGCGCGTCTGACCCGCTCGCGGTGCCCAAGACCGCTGGCTTGATGCTGGCTCGCGGGATCGCGCCGGCCGCGGTCCACGCGACATGTTACGGCAACGCATTGGCCGCCTATGGCGCGAGCGGGCGTATCGCCGAGACTGACTGGCTCGACCCGCTGCCGATTGACCAACGCCAGCTATTCGACGGCAACTCCGTGCTGCGCGGCCAGCAGCCGCGGATCGAAACGCGCGACCCAGCCCTGATTTCTTAGCCATGCGCACCGGACCCGGCGGACGCTTCCACCTCGCCTATTGCACCAACGTCCACCCCGGCGAGGACTGGGCGGAGACCTGGGCCGAGCTTGTCCGCTACCTGCCGCCGCTCAAGGCCGCCCTCGCGCCGCACGCACCATTCGGGGTGGGGTTGCGCCTATCAGACCGGGCAGCGCGCGAGTTGCTGGAAGATGGCCGCCTAGAGCGCTTCGCCGCATGGCTCGACGCGCAAGGGCTGTATGCGTTCACGTTCAACGGCTTCCCGTATGGCAGCTTCCACCGCGCGACGGTCAAGGATACTGTTTACGCGCCTGATTGGACCCGGCCGGAGCGGCTGGCCTACACCGTGCGGCTCGCGCAAATCCTAGCGCGGCTGCTGCCGGCTGGCATGGAGGGCGGGATTTCCACGGTGCCGGTATCCTATAAACGATGGCATGCGACAGCCGCCGCTCAAGAAGCAGCCCTCGACGCCGGAGCGGACCAGCTTATTGAGGCGGTTCGCGTCCTAGCGCGGCTGGCGGCGGAGACGGGCCGGGTTATTCATTTGGACCTGGAGCCTGAACCTGATTGCTTGCTGGAGGATGCGGCGGAAACCGTCTTGCTGTTCAAGCGCGTGCTGCGGCGGGCCAAGCCCTGGGAGGCCGAAACGGTGCTGCGTCACTTGCGGGTGTGCTGGGACGCCTGCCATGCGGCCGTGGAGTATGAGGCGACCGCCGACGCGCTGCAGCGCTTCGCCGCACTGGGCATCAAGGTTGGCAAGCTGCAACTGAGTTCGGCGTTGCGGACGCCGCTTGGAGACCCTGCCGCGCGTCAGGCGCTGGCAAGGCGCCTGCGGCCGTTCGCAGAGGGCACTTACTTGCACCAGGTTATCGAGCGCCGGACCGATGGCACGCTGCGCCGCCACGCCGACCTCGGCGACGCGCTGGACCGCATCGCAGACCCGATGGCGCAGGAGTGGCGCGTGCATTTCCACGTCCCGATCTTCGCAGCCGACCTCGGCGGCCTTTCCACCACGCAGCCGGACCTGCAAGCGACCCTCGACCTGTTGATGCGGCAGCCGTTCTGCGATCACCTGGAAATCGAGACCTACACCTGGGACGTGCTGCCGCCTGCCTTGCGCATCGACTTGCCCCGCTCCTTGCTGCGCGAGTACGAGTGGGTGCTGGGCTCCCTGCAGGCAACTGCGTGCGCGGCTTGACCCGCCGCACCGTCGTGCTGAACGTGGTCGGGCTGACGCCCGGCCTGCTGGGACCGCATACGCCGTGCCTTACGCGTTGGATGCAGGGCGCAGAAATGGCGTCGCTGCGCCCGGTGCTGCCGGCGGTGACGTGTTCGGTTCAAGCGACCATGCTGACAGGAGTGACGCCGTCGCAGCACGGCATCGTCGGCAACGGATGGTATGACCGGGACGCCGCCGAAGTGCGCTTCTGGCGGCAGTCCAACCATCTCGTGCAAGCGCCCAAGGTGTGGGACGCGGCGCGCGCGCTTGACCCGGCCTTCACCTGCGCGAACTTGTTCTGGTGGTTCGCCATGTATGCGGGCGCTGACATCACCGTGACGCCACGGCCGATGTACCCGGCCGACGGACGCAAGATACCGGACGTTTGGACCCACCCGGCCGGGCTGCGCGACACCCTGCAGCGCCAGCTTGGCCAATTTCCGCTGTTCGAGTTCTGGGGGCCACGCACCACGATCCGCTCCAGCCAGTGGATTGCCGATGCCGCCAAAGCGGTGGAGGCGGCGCACGCGCCGGGCTTGTCGCTCGTTTACCTGCCGCATCTCGACTACGTGCTGCAGCGGGAGGGACCGGACGGGGCTGGCGTCGCGCGAGACTTGGCCGACCTCGATACGCTATGCGGCGACCTCGTTGCGTTCTACGAGGGCCGTGGCGTCCAAGTCGTGCTGCTGTCGGAGTACGGCATCACGCCCGTGTCCCGTCCCGTCCACCTCAACCGCGTCCTGCGCCAGCACGGTTTGCTTGTGGTGCGCGAGGAACTCGGGCGCGAGTTGCTCGATGCCGGCGCCAGCGCCGCGTTCGCCGTGGCGGACCACCAGGTGGCGCACGTGTATGTCCAGGACCCGGCCCAACTCGATCAAGTGCGTTCGTTGCTGGAGGCGGAACCCGGCGTTGAAACCGTGCTGGACACGGCAGGCAAGCGGGCGCACGGCTTGGACCATGCCCGTGCGGGCGACTTGGTGGCGGTCGCGGCGCCGGATGCCTGGTTCACCTACTACTACTGGCTTGACGACCGCCGCGCGCCGGACTTCGCCCGCACCGTCGATATCCACCGCAAGCCGGGCTACGACCCGGTCGAACTGTTCCTTGATCCCACGCTCCGCTTGCCGCGCCTGAAAGTGGCGGGTATCCTGGCTCGCAAGCGCCTGGGCTTCCGCACCGTCATGGACGTTATCCCGCTTGACGCCGGGTTGGTCCGCGGCTCGCATGGCCGGCCTGCGACGGGCCGGGATGCGGCGCCAATGGTCGCCACCCGAGCTCAGGGTTTGCTGGCTGGCGCCGAGATTGATGCAGTTGACGTGCACGACCTGATTTTGTTCCACTTGTTTGGACGGGACCAGGTTCATGCAAGCCGGCGCGCCAGCACTGGTGATGCCACGCAGGATACCGGAACGCTCGCGACCTAAGCGGCCTGGGTATCGCAAGTAGAACAGGGTGGCCTGATCTATTTGCAGTTTGAGGAAACCTGGCTGAGTCTAGGAAGCCCCGAGTGCGCCGTGAAGCATCTGACATCAGTATGGTCGCTGGATTGTGGCAACAATCCACACATGCCGGAACATAGTCATGTCACATTTTGTTGACTGCGCGATACCGGTCTAAGTTCGCTCTGGCACTCCATCATGTATGTTGAGAACAGTGCAAAGTATGCTTTGTGGTCTATATTTTTAGAAAGAACGACAATATTAGCGCCAACATGCTATTTGTCCGCAAATTAGAGCAATTTGGTACGCTTGCTGCGCATGATAGGCGTCGTATCGAGAGTGCTGAGCTTGTCGTTCGTCAGCTTGAGAGCGACCAAGACCTTATCCGCGAGGGCGACCGGGCGCCCCATTGCCCCTTGCTGCTTGACGGCTTCGCGTGTTGTTACAAAACCCTGGAGAGCGGTCAACGCCAGATCATGGCATTCTACATTCCTGGCGACCTTGGCAATCTCACGAGCCTGCTGCTTGACAAGCAGGACCACAGCATCGGCACGCTTACCCCGGCGAAGGTGGTGCTTATCCCGCAAGCGACTATCCTCGACTGGATGCGGCAACATCCGGGGCTAGGACATATCTTATGGCGCGCGGCGCTGGTCGACGCAGCGTTGGCGCGGGAGTGGATCGTGAACGTCGGACGCCGCACTGCCTATCAGCGCACGGCCCACCTGCTGTGTGAGTTGATGCTGCGGATGTGTTCGGCTGGACTGGCGCAAGGCTCGGCTTGCCAAATGCCGCTGACGCAAGTGGAGCTGGCTGACGCGCTCGGGCTTACGCCGGTGCATGTCAACCGGACCTTGCAGTGGCTGCGCAGCGAGGGGCTGATTGAGCTTGGCGGTGGATGCCTGAAAGTGCCGAGCCTGCACGAGTTAAAGCAAGCGGCAGGCTTTGACCCGGCGTACCTGCATCAGCCAACGATGGGGTGATGCGGCTCGCGTGCATTGCACCACGCTGGCTATGTTCATAGTAATGTCCAGAGTAACAAGCTGTATGCGGGGCCGCAGCACAGAGCGTTATCGAACAAGGTCAAATGTTATTGAACGCGCTAAACAAAGCAGCTTTGCCGCCGACCTATCAGCTCGTGCCCGGGAGGACGCAAGTCAGCCAGTCGGGACGTGTCCATGAAAGAACTTGGTTCTATGATTGACAAGCTTTTGCACGCGAGGGTTCGGTACGCAACGACGGACCCGACGGTCGGCTTCGCGTCTGTCCCAGCTCGCAATGAGTCATAATTCCTTCGGGCACCTGTTTCGCGTCACGACATGGGGCGAGAGCCATGGGCCAGCCATCGGCTGCGTCGTGGACGGGTGCCCACCCGGAATTGAGCTGGACGAGTCCGCAGTCCAGCCTTGGCTTGACCGGCGTCGCCCCGGCACGTCGCGCTTCGTGACGCAGCGGCAAGAGGCGGACCAGGTTCGCATCCTGTCAGGCGTGTTCGAGGGGGTGACGACAGGCACCCCGGTTGCAATGGAAATCACGAACCAGGACCAACGCTCACGCGACTACGGTGAGATCGCCAATAGCTTCCGGCCAGGCCATGCCGACCTTGCCTATCACCTGAAGTACGGCATCCGAGACCCTCGCGGCGGCGGCCGGTCCAGCGCGCGCGAGACCGCGATGCGGGTTGCGGCCGGGGCCTTGGCGCGCAAGGTGCTTGGGCCTGGGGTGACGGTGCGCGGCGCCATGGTGGCATTGGGCGCCGATTGGGTGGACCGGGCCGCGTGGGACTGGGCCGAGGTGGAGCGCAACGACCTGTCCTGCCCTGACCCGGCCGCGGCCGCGCGCTGGGAACAGGCCCTCATGGCAGTGCGCAAGGCTGGAAGCAGCGTTGGCGCAGTGGTTGAGGTGGTGGCCGAAGGCGTCCCACCCGGCTTGGGCGCGCCGATCTATGGCAAGCTGGATGCCGAGATCGCCGGGGCGCTTATGAGCATCAATGCCGTGAAGGGCGTTGAGATCGGCGAAGGCTTCGCGGCTGCGGCGCTGTCCGGCGAGGACAACGCCGACGAAATGCGCATGGGCGCCGATGGGAGCGTGCGCTTCCTATCGAACCGTGCTGGCGGCGTGCTGGGCGGCATCTCGACCGGCCAGCCCATCATCGCGCGGTTCGCGGTGAAGCCCACATCCTCGATCTTGTCGCCGCGCCGCGCGGTGGACCGGCATGGGCAGGAGTTGGACTTGATGACCAAGGGCCGGCATGACCCTTGCGTCGGCATCCGTGCGGTGCCGGTCGGCGAGGCCATGCTCGCCTGTGTCTTGGCGGACCACTTGCTTCGCCACCGCGCGCAGAACCCCCAAGCGCCGCATCTCGCCAACCTGCCGCGCAACCAACTCGCCACGCGCAACGAAAAGGTCTTCCTTTGAAGCAGGCAGCCAACGACACAACGCGCGTGGATGCACTAGGGAACACCCGTCTTCTAGCGTTGGTATCGGTTGCGCGTCACCATGGGGTATCGGTGAG
>CAXTCN010000036.1:0-42446 GCA_964242575.1 uncultured Acetobacteraceae bacterium
CGTCCTCGCCGACATCCTCAACCATATGCCCGTCGCTTGATGCGAAAGCCCTGGCATGAGCGCTGTGTAGGCTTGTTGGCAGCGCGCTTTGAAGGCATAGCCGGTGCCTTGTTTTTGCTGGAAGGGCACAGGCTCACATGGACTTCGAGGTCGGCTGCACGCTCGAGTACGAGGTCAAGGCGCTTACGCCGTTCGTATTCAACCTGGAGGCGGCGCACTTTCCGCGGCAGGTCATTCGGTCTGAACAGCTCACCACCACCCCAGCGCTCAACCAGCCCGACCGGTTCGTGGCCCCGGAAAGCAGCAACCGCTACGCGCGCCTGCTAGTGCCGCCGGGCCAGTTCAAGGTCGAATACCGTGCCGAGATCAGCCTCGACCCGTTGATGCTCGACCCGTTGGAGGTGACGGAGATGGCGGCGGGGTCGATCCCGTTGGACGTGCTGCCCTACCTGAACGCCAGCCGCTACTGCCAGTCCGACCGGCTGGCCCGCTTCGCCCAGCGCCAGTTCAACGCCCTACCCGCCGGCTTCCAGCGCGCCACCGCCATCTGCAACTGGATTCGGGACAACGTGGACTACGAGAGCGGCAGCACCGACGTCCTGACCTCCGCCTACGACACCCTGGGCGACCGGCGCGGGGTATGCCGGGATTTCGCCCACTTGGCGATCACGTTGTGCCGGGCCGTGGGCATCCCGGCACGCTACATCAGCGCCTACGCCTGGCAGTTGCAGCCACCCGACTTCCACGCGGTGTTCGAGGCCTATTTGGCCGGACCGGACGGCCAGGGCGCATGGTATCTGTTCGACCCGACCCGGATGGCGGCGTTGGACGGCCTCGTGCGGATCGGCGCCGGACGGGACGCGGCCGACGTGGCGTTCTGTTCCATCTACGGGACCGCGCAGGCCGAGGCGCCAAAGGTCTGGATCAACGGCCCGCAGCCGGGGCCGGTCCGCACGGTCATGGCGGTCAGCACCCAGGCCGCTTAAGGCATCACCCACTTCTGACCCGGCGCAAGGCCCATCAAGCCGGGCCATTCCTTCGTTCGGCCGCCTATGGCTGACGGAAGGTGAACTTGACGGCCTTGGCCGGGTTATGCCGGTGGCGACCACAGATCATGAGGGCCTGTTATGTTCAATGCGGCAAACTTGCTGGGTACGCTGTTGCAACAAAGGTCAGCCCCCTCGGCTGGCCAGCGCCTCGGCACGGCGTTCGGCCAGGGCGGCGGCCCATTGGGAGGCCTGCTGTCGCAGTTCGGCGGCGGCGCCGGCGGTGGCGCGCTCGGCAGCCTGATGAGCGCGGTGAGCGGCCGTGGCCGCGACCCGGAGGCGGACAAGCGACGCTTTATGGAAATGGGCCGCCAAGCCGTTTCCAACCCAAGGCGGGAGCTTGCGAGCAACAACCCGTTGGCGGTCGGCGGCCTCGGTGCCCTGGCCGGCACGTTGCTGGGCGGGGGCCGCGGTGCGGTGGGCGGGGGATTGCTCGCCGTGCTCGGCAGCCTTGCTTATTCGGCGCTTCAGTCAGGGGGACGTGACGAGCAAGCCGCAACGCCGGCGGGGGGCGGAATGGGTGGTTACAGCCGGCCCGGCGCCGCCCCGGCTCCCGAGCTGACCCAGGAGGAAGTCCAGCGCACGGCACTGCTCGCGTTGCGGTCCATGATCCAGGCGGCCAAGGCGGATGGGCAAATCGACGCGGCTGAGATCGAACGCATCACCAGCAAGATCGATCAAGGCGACCCGGCCGAGGCGGCGGAGGCACGCGCCTTCGTGCTGGAGCAAATGCGCGGCCCGCCGGATTTGGCCAGCTTGGTGCGCGATGTCCGGTCCCCGCTCGACGCTGCCGGAGCTTACGGCGCGGCGTTGATGGCCATTGAGGTGGACACCCCGGCGGAACGCGAGCACCTCGCGCGCCTGGCCCGGGAACTCGGTCTGGCGCCGGGCACGGTCGCCCACCTGCACACCTCGTTGGGCGTGCCGCCGCCCGCCTGACAGGTCGGGACCGTCGCGTTTGGAATCGCGGCGTCACTTCATCGCCCGCCCTGGCTCGACGGTTCCAGCCTGGTCCACGATACGGCGATACTGGTCCGGACGGCGGTGGGCGGCGAAGTTGAACATCTTTTCCTTGCCTTGGCGGCACGCGTCCAAGTCGCACTCCGCCACGATCACCTCGTCGCCCAGCGTCTTTGCTTCTGCCACGACCACGCCGTTCGGGTCCACGATGCACGACCCGCCGATCAACCCTGAATCATCCTCGTTTCCTGCCTTGGCGACCGCCACGGCTCAGGTCGCGTTCATGTAGGCGTTGGCTTGCATCACCAGGCGGGAGTGGAAGGCCCGCAGTTCCGGCGCCTCAGACGTTCCGCCGTTGGGATTACCTGCCGTCTTGGCAAATCCATCCTGCCCCAAGTGAGCTTGTTTTGGACGGTCAACGCTTTGAACTTCTGCAGGCGTATGGGCGTGACCTAGGTTTAGTTGCGTTAGCATAACATTGTGCTGACATGCACGATTTTTTAGATTGAACGGCGTGACAGGCCGGTTATGCTTGCAAATTCTGTCCGTTAAGATTATGTCACCCCCTCTTGGCCCAAGGGGGCGATCCCGCCCAACAGGCTGTCTACTGGTTTGGGGGTACGTGATGAACGCACTTGCTCAACTGGGGATGGTCTCGGAACTTCCGAGCGAAAACCAGACGACGATTGCACAGTTTCCTTCTGTTGAAGGCGATGTCTTCAGCGATGAAAAGTCAAAGGATCATTTTGTTGAAAAGGACGGTATGTTCTTTGCCGGAACACACCTGCTTGTGGATTTGTGGGGCGCGTCAAACCTAAGCGATCCAGGCCTGATCGATGAGGTTTTGCGCAAGGCGGCGACCCATGCCGGCGCGACGATCTTGCACAGCCACTTTCACCATTTCACTCCGAATGGTGGCGTGTCCGGCGTGGTTGTCCTAGCCGAAAGCCACATTTCCATCCACACATGGCCGGAGCGGGAGTTCGCGGCAGTGGACATTTTCATGTGCGGAACGTGTGATCCGCACGACGCCGTGCCTGTGCTCAGGGCCGCGTTCCAGCCCGACCGTCTGGATTTGGACGAGCAACGTCGTGGTCGCGTATCTTAAAGAAGATTTGGCCGGGCATCTCTTTTACTAGAGATTTCGCTTAGCTCAGGCTGTTCCCAATACTTCTCTATTTGGCTTCGTTACGCCTCATCGTTCAGGCTGCAACGCTTGAACGATGAGTGCGGCTATTTGTGAGGATATCGTGGGCGTGTGGTTGGACGAAGGACTTCATGCCGACTGGCGCCAGCGTTTTCGTGTCATCCGCACTTTTGCCAATGTGCGCAGCGCCTATCAGGACATCACGATTTTCGAGGCGGCCCGCTTCGGCCGCGTCCTGGTGTTGGACGGCGCGATCCAGATCACCGAGGCCGATGAGTTCATCTACCAGGAAATGCTGGTGCATGTTCCTCTTATCGTGCATGGCGCCCCGCGGCGCGTCCTCATCATTGGCGGCGGGGACGGCGGCATCCTTCGTCGGGTGTTGCAGCACCGGACGATTGAACAAGTTGTCATGGTCGAGCTTGACGCCGACGTCATCCGGTTGGCTCGTGAGTTCCTGCCCGCCATAGGAGGCGCGGCTTGGGATGACCCCCGGGCACAAGTTATCGTCGGGGACGGCATTCAGTTTGTCGCCGAGGCTCCAGATAACTCGTTCGACGTGATTATCGTTGACAGCACCGATCCTGTTGGGCCGGGAGAAGTGTTGTTCTCGGAGGAGTTTTACCTGAATTGTTCCCGGTTGCTGTCTGACGGCGGAGTTCTCGTCAACCAGGGCGGCGTGCCGTTCATGCAACCGGGCGAACTGCAGGCCTCCACGCGCCGTAGATTGCGAGCGTTCACCCATACGTCGGTTTTCCTTGCCGCGGTTCCGACTTACATCGGCGGGTTCATGGCCCTTGGCATCTCCTCCAACCGCTCAATTGGCGCTGAACTACCGGTTGTCGAGATACAAGACCGGGCCACAGCAGCCGGCATTGCCGGAACGACCCGTTACTGGACCCCAGAAGTTCACTTGGCCTCATTTCAAATCCCGCCATACATAAATAGCATCGTAACTGATGCCGGTCATGGGCCAGATTTATAAATTTTGCCGAAGTGCTTGATATAAAGCTTTTAGTTCACGTTGTATAATCCACCAAACGAGGGGTCCACGACCGCGTCAATCAGCCAAGGGCCATCTGTCTGCAACGCTTGATCGAACGCTTTGGCGAAATCGCCAGCGCTCTCAACCCTGGCGCCTGCACAACCGTGCCCCTTCGCCAACGCCGTGAAGTCGAGGCCGGGCAGGTCGATACCGGGCGCGCCGTGGCTGCCCATCATTTGGCTGAACGCGCGCATGGCGCCATACCCGGCGTTGTTCAGCACGACCACCGTAATCGGCAAGCGTAGTTGCGCGGCAGTATAGAGCGCCTGGATCGAGTACATCATAGACCCATCGCCAATGATGGCGATAACGCGCCGTCCGGGCGAGGCAAGCGCAAGGCCCACGGCCGCTGGCAGGCCATAGCCAAGCCCGCCGCTGGCCATCGTGAAAAAGCTATGCGGCCGCCGGATTGGCACATGGCGCTGGAGTGCCGTGCGGTGGCTGGGCACTTCCTCGGCGATGATCGCGTCCACCGGCATTGCGGCGGCGATTTGATGCAGGACGCGCTCCGCCGACAGGACGCCGTGCGCAGACGGAACGGACGCCGGGCCACGGCCAGCCGGCATCGGGCGAGTCGCCTGCGGCACCGTCGCGCACAGCGTTTCAAGCGCGGCTTGAACTGAGCCGAGAATTGACGGGCCTGGCGCCGCGGCGGCTGCGGCGGCATCCTGCGTGACCTGGTAGATGACCGGACCGCCCGCGTCGAACAGGCGGCAATGCCCTTCGACATGGAACGTGAACACCGGCGCGCCGAACACCGCGATCACGTCGAAGCCATCAAGCACGTCCGAAACCGGTCCGGGCGCCGCGGGCAGGAACCCGGCGAACAGCGCGTGGTCCTCCGGGAAGCTGGCGCGGAAGCTGACTGGGCTGGCGAACACCGGCGCGCGCAGCCGCTCGGCCAGCGTTATCGCGCTGTGCCAAGCGTTTTCGCAATCCACCCCAGGCCCCATGACCAAAGCGGGACGCTGCCCCGCCGCCAAGGCCTCGCCTATGCTGGCGAGCGCCGCCGGGTCGGGCTGGACCTGGCCGCTTACTGAGCGGGGGGACACGGCCACGCACGGCCTGCTCCAATCGTCGACCGGTATGGACACGAAGGTCGGTCCGCACGGCGGCATCCTGGCAATCGCGAACGCGTAGGCGATGGCGGCCGGCACGTCCTCGGCGCGGGCTGGTTCATTGGACCACTTGACATACGGCCGCGGGAACTCCGTCGCACGCTCGGCAAACAAGTATGGCGCGCCCGGCAAAAGGCTGCGCGCCTGCTGGCCGGCGGTAATCACGAGCGGCGTTTGGTTCCGGAACGCGGTGAAGATGTTGCCAAGCGCGTGGCCCACGCCTGCGGCCGAGTGCAGGTTGACGAAGGCCGGCCGGCCCGTTCCCTGGGCATAGCCGTCGGCCATGGCCACCACGGTTGCCTCCTGCAGCCCCAGGACATAGCGCAGGTCGTTGGGCCAATCCGCCAGGAATGTGAGTTCGGTCGAGCCCGGGTTGCCGAACACGGTCGTGACGCCCTCGGCGCGCAACAGGCCGAGCACCGCGCGGCGGACCGTCATGCCAACATCGCCGGAGCCGGTCATGGCAGGGCCGGCGCCGTCAATGCGGCCGGTCGTGCGCCGCGGCTCAGCAGCACGCAGGCTGCGCCGATCAGCGCGGGGATGATTGGCAGCAGCAGGATGTGCTCCGCCTGCCATCCCCAGCCTAGCGGGATGCCCACGACCCATGGGCTGATCACTGAGCCGATGCGCCCGGCGCTCAGCGACCAACCGATGCCGGTGGACCGGAGCGCGGTCGGGTAGGATTCCGCGCCGAACATGACCATCGACGACGCGCCCGCGATCGCCCCCGCCCCCGCCCCCGCCAGGAACGCGCCCACCATCATCGGCGCGGCCATGCCGTCCGTCATCGCCATGAGCAGCAGCCCGGCGGCGGCGACCAGGAACAGGCTCGCGGCCGCGTTGCGGGTGCCGATGCGGTTGCAGTACGCCCCAAGCACCAACCCGAACAGGATAGCGCCCATGTTGACGGCGGAGGTGCTGAGCGTCGCCAAGTTCGCCGACAGGCCAGACTGCCGGAACAGCGTCGGCGTCCAGTTCACGACGACATAGAAAATAAGCAGGTTCACAAAACTGCCGACCCAATACAGCAACGTCATCCGCGTCCGCCCCTCGGCGAACAGCGCGGCGACGGACGACCGGCGATCCTCGTTCTGAGGCAATACGAACCGGTCGGCTGATGTGTATGCGCCAGCCGGGTCGATGCGGCGCATCAGCCGTGCCAGGTGGTCTGCGTTGCCGGCCTTCAGCGCCAAATACCGATTGCTTTCAGGGAGCCAAATAGCGCACGCGAGCAGGACAAGCAGAGTGACGCCGCCGCCGATGTAATAGACCGACTGCCAGCCGAACCGCGGGATGCAGTATGCGCCCACGAAGCCGCCGATGAACCCGCCGAGCGGGATGCCGATCAGGGTCCATGCGATAAAACTCTGCCGATGCCGCTGCGGCACTGTCTCGCCCACCAGCGCGGCGGCGGCGCTCGGCACTCCGCCAATGCCCAGCCCACCGAGAAAACGCACGATCATAAGCTGCACCGGGCCGTCAACGAAGGGCGTGGCCAACGTCGCGAAGCCGAAGAACGCCGCACAAACCAGCAACAACCGGCGTCGGCCGAAATGGTCGGCCAGCGTGCCAAACAGCATGGAGCCGAGCAGCAGGCCAAACAGCCCGGCGCTGAACACCGGCGCGAAGGCCGGCAGGCCGATGCCCCAGTCCCTGGCGATGGCGGGCGCCGTGAACGCCAGCGCCTGGTTGTCGAACCCGTCGCACATGGCGATCAGCACGCAAAGCGACAGGACGACGACGGAGACCGGGCGCAGGTTGGCGCCATCCACCACGGCGCCGACGTCCACCACGCGTGCGTTCTGCATAGTCGCGCTCCTCCTCAGCGTCCGGCCGCAACCGTCAGCTCGCCCAGCGTCACAGTGAGGCAAAAACGCCGGAGAGGTAAGCGCCCAGCCTTATGGCGTGGAACCGTCCTGCATGGTTGTGAGGTCCAGGTCGGCGTAAAGCTCGGCTAATGGGATTTCGATCCCGATCTCCGGCATCCGCAGCACCGCCTCGTCGCCAGCCAGCATCTCGGCCACCCAGTCCTCGCCCTTGCGCGCGAACATGATCGCGCCGGCGTGGGTCTGTTGCAGGATGACGTAACACTGGATGGACGGGGTTGCGCGGTACTCCGCGTTCTTGACCACCAGGTCGTCATCGGCGGTGCCTTCACTCAACACCTCGAACACCACGACCGGGTCATGCACCACCTTGGCGCGCGGCGGGACCGGGGTGCCGACGACGAACGCCTCGGGGTAGCGGATATGGCCGGCGACCATGAGTTTCAGCTCGCTGCCATATGGCTGGCAGGGCTGCCCACGAAGACGCACACCGAGCGCGACGATGACGTTGCGCTGAATAGCGGCGTGTGCGGCGGTGCCTCCGGCCATCGCAATCGGCTGCACGCCATCAAACTCATAGCGCAGTTCCTGCTGGTCCTCCCAGGCAAGAAACTGCTCGACGGTCATTGGCTTACGCAGGGCGACGTTCATGCGGTGCATTTTATCACCAGTGAGCGGAACAGTCCTGACTTATCGGAGGCCGCCGGTAGACGCACCTCCCCCGGCACCGCCACGCACTGTCCCCACTGTGCCCTGCAATGCGGCATGACCGTTGTGCCAAAGCGCTGCGCACCGCCAATTTCGACGACAACGGCCAGTTCTGCATGGCGTCCGCCGCCGCGGCCGGGCTACGCGCTTTGGCTGGGCCGCGGGCTGCCGTTCCCGCTGCCTGACATCACCGGCACCGACTGCGCCCTGATCAGCGGCAGCAACCCTACGCAGCGGCACTGGGCTGAACACTGAGTGTGCTTGCAGGTTTACCTGGTTCAGGTTGACGGGATGGGACGATATCCGTGCGGATCGGTTGAGCTGGCCCACGGATGCCGGGATCGCTGCGCTTCGAGTCCTGTTGAGATTTCTGATTGACGCTACGCACCCTGGAACCATCCAGCCGCCTCGCGTTAAAAGCCCATACATGCAGGCTGGCCGACGCCGGCGGGTCCTGCTTTGGGGGACGCGAGAATGGATGAAAATCAGGTTGGGACGCTCGGCACCAAGATGCGGGACGCCTATAATGACATAGCGAGCGATAGGACAGTGCTGACTGAAGACGTTAAGAAGCGTACCTCACGTCGGCTGCGGAAAGCACGCAACTTTGCTCGCCAGGAAGGGCGCAAGGCTGCCGGGAAGGCTGCAAATTCTGGTGACAGCTTCGTATCGCAGCACCCAACGGCATCGCTGCTGATCGCAACCGGCATCGGCTACGTTCTCTCCCGCCTGATGCACCGCTGAAGCAGTCGGGCTTTTGGCCTATAGCCACTCACGATAAGACGGGCTGAGCACTGAGTGGGGTACGTTGGCGGCAGCCAACGCCTACTGTCCAAGCGCTACGCCCTCGCGTCGCGGGTCTGCTCCTCCCTCTAGGCCACTGGGTGCGACTTTAATCAGGCCTAACCCGCTGGTGAGCACGGCTGGCGCATCTGGAATGTTCCAACCAAGCGCAACCAATTGAGACGCCAGGCTCCGCACATCGAACGGCCCTAGCAGACCCGTGCTTCCAGCCGGCGCACCGCCAGGTTGGCCCGGCGCCGTGATGGATGAAAACAGGTTCTCAAGCGTTGTCGCGCCCGTGTTGTTATTTTGGAAGTGCGCCTGGTTCGCCGCTTGCTGCGGGTCCAGTCCGAAATCGATCATCGCCATAAGCGCCTGTGCCGTCGTGCTAATGATGCTGGCGCCACCCGGACTCCCCGCCACGAACGCCGGCCGGCCATCCCGCGTGAACACGATGGTAGGCGACATGGAGCTGCGCGGACGCTTGCCGCCCTGCACCCGGTTCGCGACTGGCGCGCCAGGCGGACCGGGATCGAAGCTGAAGTCCGTCAGTTCGTTGTTGAGGATGAACCCGTCCACTAAGCGGTTATTGCCGAACCCGCTCTCGACCGTAAGCGTCATGGCGACAACGTTGCCGAACCGGTCCACGATGGAGACGTGGCTGGTGCCGCCGAACCGTGGCGGGCTTGCATCCGGGGTACCACTGGCGCCCACCGACGGCGGCGTGCCAGGCATGGCCAGACCCGGCGCGATTGGCCCCGTCGTCACCAGCGCCGCACGGGACGCGACGTAGGCGGGATTGATCAGCCCCGCCGTTGGCACCTTCACGAAGCCAGGGTCAGCCAGGAAAAGGTTCCGGTCGGCAAACGCCAGCCGGTTCGCTTGCAGGAACTGGTGCACAGTCTGCACGTCATCCGGTCCTTGGGCCGCTAAATCCCGCGCGCCCAGAATGCCGAGCATCTGCAGCACTGCCACCCCGCCCGAGGACGGTGGCCCCATTCCGCACACCACGTAAGCGCGATACTCCCCGCACACCGGCGTCCGCTCAATCACCTGATAGCTGGCGAGGTCCGCCAGCGTCATCGATCCTGCCCCACCCGGCCGGGTGTCGGTGGTGACGGCCGCCACGATGTCCTGCGCCACTGGCCCGGCATAGAACGCGCGCGCCCCCACGAAGCCGATGCGGCTCAGCACGGACGCGTAAGCCGGGTTGCTTAGGGTGGTTCCCGCTGGCTTGCCCGTGCCGTCCGGGTTCAGGAAATAGGCCCGCGCATTCGCGTCCTGCGTGAGGACGGCCTTGAAGCTGTCGATTGCCGCCGCCAACCGTGGCGAGACCGTAAAACCGTTGGCGGCGGCCGTGATGGCAGGCTGCAAGGATGACGCCAGCGAGCGTGAGCCGTAGCGTTGCTGCACTGTCTCCCAAAGCCGCACTGTCCCCGGCACGCCCACGCTGCGCCCGCTGAACACGGCCGCCGAGAACCCAAGCGGCACCCCCTGCGCGTCCTGGAGATAAGCGGCGTCTGCCGCTGCGGGCGCCGCCTCCCGCGCATCGAACGTCGTGACTTTCTTGGTGGCGGCATCGAAGTACACCAGAAAGCCGCCGCCGCCGATGCCGGTGGCCTGCGGCTCCACCAAGCCCAGCATCGCTTGTACCGCGATGGCCGCGTCAATTGCGTTGCCGCCGCGCTCCAGCACCTCCATTCCCGCCGCGGACGCGACCGGGTTGGCCGTGACCACCATTTCCTGCGCCGCCGTCACCTTGGTGCGCAAGGTAAGCTGTGCCGACACCGGCGCCGCGTAACCGAGCGGCCCCAAGGCCAGAACCGCGGCTATGACGTACCTGCGTAGGGCCATGCCAGCATCCTCGCTCAAAATAGTTGCCAAGCGGTTAACGGCCACAACGCTAGGTGCCTGTCGGCACGCCGGCAACACCTACACGCCCAACTCCACGCATACCGGCACGTGGTCGCTGGTCCGCTCCCAGTTCCGCGCCTCGGTCAGCACACGCATCGCGCGCAGTCCTGGCTGCAAGTCTTGGGATACCCAAGCGTGGTCAAGCCGCCGGCCACGGTTCGCCACCCGCCAATCCCGGTTGCGGTATGACCACCAAGTATAAAGTTTCTCGCCCGGCTCCACGAACTGCCGCATGGCGTCCACCCAGCCCTCGGCCATCCACTCCGCCATCGCCGCCACTTCCACCGGAGTGTGGCTCACCACGCCCAGCAACTGCTTATGGCTCCATACATCGTGCTCCAGCGGCGCGATGTTCAGGTCGCCCACCAGCACGCTGCGGCGCGGCCGGTTTGCCCGGAACCAGGCCGTTGCCTCTGCGACGAACGCTAGCTTGTGGGCAAATTTCGGGTTCTCGGCTGGGTCAGGCACGTCGCCGCCCGCGGGCACATAGAAGTTGTGCAGCCCCACCGGCCCGGACGGCGGCAACAGGTTTACCCCCAGATGACGGCAGTCGCCGCGCCCGCACCAATCCGGGCCGTCTTGCGGAGCCATCGGCACGCGCGACAGCACCGCAACGCCGTTGTAGCCCTTCATGCCGCGCCGGAGCACGTGCGGGTATCCCAGCGCGCCCGGCGCGTCGTCGGGGAACAGCGCGTCCGGAACCTTGGTTTCCTGCAGGCACAGCACGTCCGGATCAAGCGCCGTCACGACCCGCTCCAGCAGCCCGAGCCGTAGCCGCAGCGAGTTGATGTTCCAGGTGACGACGCGCAGGACTGGCACCTTGGCCGCCTTATGCGGGCGAGACATCCCGGAAGTACGGCTCCACGCTGCCTTGCAGCTTCATGGTCAACGGCCGCCCCGCGCGGTCGACTGTCTTGCCCACCGTGAGCCTTACCCAGCCCTCGCTTACGCAGTACTCCTCGACGTTGGTCTTTTCTAAACCTTTGAAGCGTATGCCGACCCCACGCTCCAGCAACGCCGCGTCGAAATACGGGCTGCGCGGGTCGTTGGAGAGGCGGTCAGGGGGCGTGTCGGTCATGATAGAGGCCTTCTGGACGTGCGTCGGGGTGCTTCGGACGGTCACGGCACCTTTGAGAACACCCCGGCATCGGCTAGGCTCATCGGCAAATCAAGGGGAAACTCCATGTTCCGCAGAAGCCTGCTTGCCGCCGCGCTCGCCCTGCCTGCGTTGGGCGCCGTGGCTCACGCCCAGACCAGCCCGATCCAGGTCGGCGCCATTGAGATCCTGTCCGGCCCGAACGCCGCGTATGGCACTGCCATCCGTGCCGGGCTGGAGTTGGCGCTGGAGGAGATCAACGCCCGCGGCGTGCTCGGCCGCAAAATCCAGCTCACGGTGGAGGACAGCGCCGGCAACAAGGACCAGGCCATCAACGCGGCGCGCAAGCTCGTGGGCCGTGACAAGGTCGTGGCCATCATCGGGCCAACGCTCAGCAACGAGATGTTCGCCGCCGGCCCGGTGGTGAACGAGCGCCGCATCCCGATTATCGGCACCAGCACCACGGCCGCCGGCATCACTGATATCGGCCCTTACGTGTTCCGCACCAGCCTGCCCGAAAGCGACGTGATCCCCGTGACCCTGGCCCGTGCCAAGGCACGCGGCGTAAAGTCCATCGGGCTGATGTACGCCAACGACGACGCGTTCTCGAAGTCCGGCTTCGACACCATGAAGGCCGCCGCCGAAAAGGCCGGGCTGAACATTCTCGCCATCGAAAGCTTCGGCAGCAAGGACACCGATTTCAGCGCGCAGCTCACCAAGGTGCGGGCGCTGAAGCCGGACGCGGTCGGCATTTCCGCCCTGGTGGAGCCAGTGTCCGGCGTGCTGCTGCAAGCGCGCCAGCTCGGCTTCGGGCCGGAAACGCTGTTTATTGGCGGCAACGGCAGCAACTCGCCCAAGCTGGGTGAGATCGCCGGCACGGCGGCGGACGGCCTGATCGTTGGCAGCCCTTGGTTCATCGGCAAGCCCGACGAGCTGAACCAGTCATTCGTGACCCGGTTCCGCGCCAAGAACGGGGGGCGCGACCCAGACCAGTTCGCGGCCCAGGCCTATGATTGCATGTTCATCCTGGCCGACGCCATCGGCCGCGCCGGCGCGGCCGAGCCGGAAAAAATCCGCGACGCTTTGCTCACCACCAAGCACAACGGCGTCATGGGCCCGTTCACCTTCACCCCTGGCCGCGACCCGGCGAGCACCGAGGGCGTCGTAGTGCTGGCGATGCAAGGCGGCAAGTTCGGAGTGGCGGCGCAGTAGCGTCGGACATCCGCAGCCATCCCTTCTTTGGTCAGCAGGGTGGCGCGCCATGTCGGGCAGGGTGGTTCCGCAATCCCTGCCCGCCTTTGCCATGCCGCCTCACCCAAGATAAACCCACGCTCCCTGCAAACGGTCCTTTAAACATGCTCGCCCAGCAGCTCGTGAACGGCATCCTGCTCGGCGCAACGTACGCCTTGTTCGCCCTTGGCTTCACGCTGATGTTCGGCGTGCTGCGGGTCATCAATCTCACCTACGGCTTCTACTTCTCGGCCGGGGCGTTCATCGCCTTGTGGCTGTCCCGCAGCCTCGGTTGGCCCATCGTGGCCGCCCTGCCGGCCGCCGCGGTCGCAGCCGGGTTGATCGCCATCGTGCTCGACTGGGTGCTGCTCACCCGCCTCCGCCGCATCCAGGCGCCGGAGCTGTCGTCCCTCATGGTCACCCTGGGCGGGGTATTGGCGCTGTACTCGGCAACGACGGCGTGGCTTGGCCCGGACATACGCCGCCTGCCGCCCGGCGCCATCGGGGCGGAGGCGTTCGTAATCGGAGATGTCCGCATCACCGCGGCGCAACTGCTGATCCTGGGCGCAACCACGCTCCTGGTTGGGGCGCTCCTGCTATTGATGCGTGGCACGCGGCTCGGCCTCGCCATCCGCGCCATGGCGGAGAAGCCGGATGCGGCGCAGCTCATGGGCATCGACACCGGCCGGGTCGCCGCGACCGTCTCGTTCCTGTCCGGCTGCCTGGCGGGCGCAGGCGGCGTGCTGATCGGCCTCAACTTCAACGCCATTCACCCTTATATGGGCGAGGCCATGATGCTCCGCGGCTTCGTGGTCATCATCGTCGGCGGCCTGGGCGACATCCGCGGCGCGCTGCTGGCCGGGCTGGCGCTTGGGGTGATCGAGGTCATGACCGCCGGCTACGTGTCCTCCGGCCTGAAGGAAGCGGTGGCGTTCCTGATCCTGGTGGCAGTGCTGTGGACCAAGCCGTCCGGGCTGTTCGGCCGGGCCGTGGCGCGGCGCGCATGATGCCCCCCTGGCTCGACGACTTCCTGTGGACCTACCAGAACCTGGTGCACGCGCTCGGCATCAACGGCCTGCTGGCGCTGTCCATGTACGTGGTGCTCGCCGTGGGCCAGCTCAGCCTTGGCCAAGCGGCGTTCATGGGGCTGGGCGCCTACTCCGCCGCGCTAATGACGCTCATGCTCAAGCTCCCGTTCTTCGTGGTGCTGCCGTTGTCGGTAGTGACGCCGGTGCTGTTCGCGCTTGCCATTGGCGCGCCGACGCTCCGGCTGTCTGGCGTTTACCTTGCCATCGCCACTATCGGCCTGGGCGAAGTGCTGCGGGCGGTTTACCTGAACGTGGACCTGTTCGGGGGCGCGCTCGGCCTGTCCGGCATCCCGGAACGCGCCACCACGCCATTGATTTATGGATTGCTGTCCGCCGCCGTGCTCGCGTTGTGGCTGGTGGGGCGCAGCGGCATTGGCCGGGCCATGGAGGCCATGCGCGAGGACGAGACGGCGGCGCAGGTCATGGGCGTCCCGATTCGGCGCTACAAGCTCGGCGCATTGCTGGCATCCGCCATGCTGGCCGGGCTGGCCGGGTGCCTGTCCGCGCATGTCAGCAGCTTCATCGGCCCCAACGAGTACGCGTTCGAGCCCGCCGTCACCATCCTGTCTTACGTCCTGCTGGGCGGCATTGGCACTCCGTTCGCACCGGTGCTGGGCGCTTGGGTGCTGACGCTGTTGCCGGAGCTGTTGCGTGGGTTCAGCGACGTGCGGCTGGTGTTGAACGGGGTGATTATCGTGCTGGCCGTGCTGTTCCTGCCGAATGGCCTGCTTGCGGTGCGTATGCGGCGGCGCGCGGCGTGACGCCGCTGTTGCAGCTTGCCGGCCTGACCCGGCGTTACTCCGGCCTCGTTGCGGTTGATAGCGTGGACATGGAGGTGACGCCGGGCCGCATCCATGCGGTGATTGGCCCGAACGGCGCCGGCAAAACGACCTTGTTCAACCTCGTCAGCGGCCTTGTGGCCCCCAGTGCCGGCCGGGTCATGCTGGGCGGGGTGGACGTGACGGCGTTGCCAGCCGAGCGCCGGGCCGCGCTCGGCCTCAGCCGCACGTTCCAGAACATCCGCGTGTTTGCGGCCATGACGGTGTTGGAGAACGCGTTGACCGGCCTGCACACGCGGCTCCGCGCTGGGCTGGTCGCCGCCACGCTCCGCTTGCCGGCGTTCCGTGCGGAGGAGCGCCGGGCCGTTGAGCGCGCCCGCGCCAGCCTCGACCTTGTCGGCCTTGCCGACCATGCCGACAGCCCGGCCGGTGCGCTGTCCTACGGCGACCAACGCCGCCTGGAGATCGCCCGCGCCATGGCGCCCGAACCGCGCCTGCTGCTGCTCGATGAACCCGCCGCCGGCATGAACGCGTCCGAGACCGAGGCGCTGGCCGTGCTGGTCCGCACCTTGCGCGACACCGGCGCCACGGTGCTGCTGGTGGAGCATGACATGGGATTTGTCATGGACATCTCGGACCAGGTGACGGTGCTGAACTTCGGCCGCCGTATCTTTGAGGGTCCGCCATTGGCGGTTCGGCAGGAACCCGCGGTGATCGAGGCCTACCTCGGCCCTAAAGTGGCGGCCCGGCTCGCGGAGGGCGCGCGTGCCGGGGTTCGCAGGGGATGAGTGGGCTGGAGGTTTCCGACCTGGTGGTCCGCTATGGCCGGACGGACGCGGTGCGGAGCATCAGCCTGAGCGTGGGCGACGGCAAGGTGGTGTGCCTGATCGGCGCCAACGGCGCGGGCAAGACCACGACCATGCGCGCCATCAGCGGCCTGGTGCGCCCGAGCGCCGGCCGCATCCGGTTCGCCGGCCAGGACATCACCGGCCGGCCCGCGCACCGCATCGCGGCGGCCGGGCTGCGGCAGGTGCCAGAGGGGCGGCAGTGCTTCGCCGAGCTGACGGTGCAGGAGAACCTTACGCTTGGCGCTTACCTGGTGCCGGAGCAGGCCGAGATTGCCCGACGGCAGGATGCGGTGCTGAATCGCTTCCCACGCCTGCGGGAGCGGCTGGCGCAGTTCGCCGGGTCGCTTTCGGGCGGGGAGCAGCAGATGCTGGCGATCGGCCGGGCGTTGATGGGCGCGCCCCGCCTTCTGTTGCTGGACGAGCCGAGCATGGGTTTGGCGCCCCTGTTCGTGGAGGAGATCTTTGCCATCATCGCGGCGCTGAAGCGTGACGGCACGACAATATTGCTGGTGGAGCAGAATGCGTCAGCCGCCCTGGAAGTGGCGGACTACGCCTATGTGCTGGAAACCGGCCGCATTGCGCTATCCGGCCCGGCGACGGATGTCGCCAATGACCCGGCGGTCACGGCGGCCTACCTCGGCGGTTAGCATCACGCATTTGTGATGGCGCCAGCCACAATCCGGCCATGAGCATGACCTAGCTATGCTGTGCAGAAACTCTTTGCACGTATCAATCCAGGTGGCAGTCATGGCTCGTATCGCCCCGTTCCTCGCAATGATCCCGGTTGTTGCCGGGCTAGCACTCGTTCCTTCGTCGGCTCAAGCGGATTACTACCGCGGATACGGACACCGCGGTTACGGCTACGGCCCGCGCTATGGCGGTGGCGGCGCGATTGTTGGTGGAGCGTTGCTTGGCCTCGGCCTTGGTGCGGTCATCGCCAGCCAGCCGCGTTATTACGCACCCCGCGCTTACTACGCGCCGCCGGCGTACTATGCTCCGCCACCCGCGTATTACCCGCCGCCGGCCTATTACGCCCCGCCCCCGGCCTACTACGCGCCCCCGGGCTATTACCCCTATCGCTGATTACTAAACGGCGCCCTCTCCCAGGCGGGAGAGGGCGGTCATCCCATTGTCGAGTTGAACCCGCCGCCGTCCAGCAGCAGATTCTGGCCGACGATGAAACCGGACGATGCCGCGCATAGGAACACGCAGGCATCCCCGAATTCCGCCGGGTCACCGACGCGCATCGCGGGCGATAGCTTAGCACGTTCATGCAGCTCCTCATCGACTGTGCGGCCGGATTTCGCCGCCAGCGCCTCGGTCGTGCTGCGGAGCCGGTCCGTGAGGAACGGGCCGGGCAGTAGGTTATTGATGGTGACGTTGTGCCGCACCACCTGCCGGGCCAGCCCGCCCACGAAGCCCGTCAGGCCCGCCCGCGCCCCGTTGCTCATGCCGAGGGTAGCAATCGGCGACTTTACGCTGGCTGAGGTGATGTTCACGATCCGGCCGAACCGGCGCTCCGCCATTCCGTCCACCACGGCGCGGATCAGGAAAATCGGCGTCAGCATGTTGGCGTCGAGCGCCTTGATCCAGTCCTCCCGCTCCCAGTTCCGGAAGTCCCCAGGCGGCGGGCCGCCGGCGTTGTTCACCAAGATGTCCGGCGCTGGGCAGGCCGCGAGCGCAGCAGTGCGCCCAGCTTCGGTGGTGATGTCTCCGGCCACCGTTGTGACGTCGGCGCCCGTGGCGGCGCGGATGTCCGCCGCTGTCTGTTCCAGCGGACCCGGCGTCCGCGCCGTGATGGTGACCGCGACGCCCTCCCGGGCCAGCGCCATGGCGCAAGCACGGCCCAAGCCCTTGCTCGCGGCGCAAACCAGCGCGCGTTTGCCCTGCAACCCTGTGTTCATACTCAGTCTCCTGTCGCGATGGTCATAAGCGCCGACCGCCATGGGTCCGGCAACGGCGCTGGGCGGCGCGTGGCGGCGTCCACGCAAACGTGCACGAAAAAGCCTTCCGCCGAGGCTGTTTCCGCGTCATCCCTGAACACGCTGAGTTCGTAACGCACGGAGCTTCGCCCCAGCCGCGCCACGCGCAGCCCGGCCGTGACCCGGTCCGGAAAGGCGACTTCCGAGTGGTAGCGGCAGTTGCTCTCGGCCACCACCATGAAATGAGCGCTGCCGCGCCAGGTCAGGATGCCGTGCTGCACTAAGAATTGACACACGGCCGTGTCGAAAAAGCTGTGATAAACCACGTTGTTGACGTGGCCGAACACGTCGTTGTCCATCCAACGCGTGGTGATCGGCAGGAACCAGCGGTATTCGGCGCGCAGGCCAGGCTCGGAGCGGGTCATGCGGGCGCATCATGGGCATCTCCATGGTTGTGCGCTAGCTGCCGCCGCATGAGGGAACACGGCTTTGTTTCTCCGTTGCGTGCTGCTGATCGGCTTGTTGGCGCCCAGTGCGGCGTCCGCGCACGCTATCCTGGTGCACAGCGAACCTACCCTGGGCGCCGTGGTGCAAGCCGGGCCGGTGCTGCTGACGTTGCGGTTCAATAGCCGGATCGATCAGGCACGCTCCCGCCTGGCGCTGCGCCGAGAAGGGAGCGAGACGCCGTTGCCTCTGCGGCCCGGGGGTGCGCCGGACCAACTGGCGGCGCAGGCCACGGTGACGCCCGGCAGCTACACGCTGCGCTGGCAGGTCCTGGCAGCCGACGGGCACATCACGCGTGGCGACGTGCCGTTCACGGCAGTGGCGCCGTAGCCATGGAGCTGCTGATCGACCTGTTTGGCTACGTCTCCATCCTGATGCACGGGCTGGTGATCGTGACGCAGAGCATGGCGCTGGGCGGCGCGTTGTTCCTGGTGTTCCTGGCCCGCCCGTTCGCCTCCACCTTGCCGGACGGCCAGGGCTTGGCCCGGCGCACGGCCCGGATTGCCGGGTGGAACGCGCTGGCGTTGCTGTTGTTGGAGGCCGGCAAGCTCGTGATCCAATCCGCGGTGCTGGCGGACACGCTAGACGTGCCGGCGCAAAGCGTGTTCGGCGCCGAGTTCGCGCTGGCAGGATTTGTGAAGATGGCCGCCGCCGGGGCGCTCGCCGCCTGCTTGCTGGCGCCACGGCCGGTAAGGGCCGCGCCGCTGCTGGGGCTGGTTGCGGTCACAGTCGCGTCGGCCACGCTCACCACCCATGCGGCCGCCCGGCTCTCCGGCAGCACGCTGTTGCTGGCCGTCAGCGCGCTGCACATCTTGGGCGCCGCGATCTGGGTGGGCGGGATTCCATTCTTTGTCATGGCGCTCGGCCGGTTGCAGGACGGCCACGCGTTCCGCAGGGTGGGCGCGCGGTTCTCCCGGATGAGCATGGTGGGCGTGGGGTGCATCCTGGTGTCCGCCTCGGTCATGAGCCTGATGTATGTCGGCTCCTGGACCGCGGCATACGGCACGGCCTACGGCGTCATGGTTTCGGCCAAGGTGCTGATGTTCGGGGCGCTGCTGTTGCTGGGCCTGGGCAACTTCCTGGTGGTGGAGCGGCTGCGGCGCGACCCGGGCACCTCCGTGCTGCGGATGCGCCGCTTCGCCGAGGTCGAAATCGGCATCGGCTTCAGCCTGTTTTTTGCCGCTGCGTCGCTCACCTCAGTCCCGCCGGCGGTGGACCTGGTGCAGGACCGCGTGACGTGGTGCGAAATCCTGGAGCGCAACACGCCACGCCTGCCACGCCTGGTGTCGCCGGATCATGACACCCTGGCCTTGCCCTCCTTGCAGGCGAGGCTGGATGCGGAGGCGGCCACCAGCCGCACCAGCGCGCCGGCCGCATTCACCCCAGGCTCGGGCGAGCTTCCGGCACGCAACGCGGCGGACATTGCCTGGGCCGAGTACAACCACCACTGGTCCGGCCTGTTCGTGGCGTTGATCGGCGGGCTGGGCCTGCTGCACCGGGCTGGGATCGGCTGGGCCCGGCACTGGCCGCTTATCCTGCTGGGAATGACGGCGTTCCTGGTCCTGCGCTCGGACCCGGAGGTCTGGCCGCTCGGCGACATCGGCTTTTTTGAAAGCCTGCGCGACGTGGAGGTGCTGCAGCACCGGATGTATGTCGTGCTGATCGTCGCGTTCGGGGTGTTCGAGTGGGGCGTGCGGACCGGGCGGTTGCGCGCACTATGGGCGGCGTTGGTGTTCCCCTTGGTGACCGCGGTGGGCGGCGCGCTGTTGCTCACGCACAGCCACGCGATCGGCAACGTGAAGGAACAGTTGCTGATCGAGCTGTCGCACACGCCATTGGCGCTGGCGGGCATCAGCGCCGGGTGGGCACGGTGGCTGGAAATCCGCGCAGACGGGCGGGTGCAACGCTGGGCCGGATGGGTATGGCCGGTTTGCTTCGTGCTGGTGGGCGCGATTTTGCTGAATTACCGGGAGGCTTAAGCGGGCACCAAGCCGTGGCGAAGCATGACCTCACGCATTTTAGCCTCATCCGGCGGGCCAGCGCGAGCCAACGCGGCAAGCTCGCGGAAGTACTCCGGGCCAAGCACGCCGGGCGTCAGCGCCGACAGGCATGTCGCGACCGCACCGCTAGCATTGTTGAAGCCATGCACGACGCCGCGTTTGATGAACAAGTAGTCACCCGGCCCGATGTCATGCCGCTCGTTGTCCACCGTAAACGTGAGTGTTCCGCTGAGGCCGTACACGGTTTCGTCCCAGTCGCGATGGTAGTGCGCCACCGGCATCCGGCCGGACGGAGGCACCGTCATCTCGAACAGGTCCAGGCTGCCATCCGTATCGTGCTTGTCGCGCAGGAAACGAAGCTGCAACGGGCCGATCTCGATCAGTTCAGGCATGCAAGGCCTCCTTTACGCCTAACCTACCGTGCTTTCGGCACGAATCGGTAGGGGCTGTCCGCCGCCAGCAGCGGGTCCAGCGCCAGCCGGTGCTCCAGCGGCGGGAAGGCCCGGCTGCGGCAGTGCTCGCGCTCGCACAGCCGGCATGACAGCCCGATGCCGACCGCGGCGCGTTCCGGATCCAGGCCGTCCGCATAGACTACCTGGTCCGCGTGCGACACGTCGCAGCCCATGGCGATCACGTGGGTGGGCGGCGGCTCGCCCCAGTTGGCCGGACGGCCCACCACGCAGCGGGCGAAGCACAGGAACGTGGCGCCGTCCGGCAGTTGCGCCACCTGCACTTGCACCTGGCCCGGCGCCGCGAACGCCGCGTGCACCACCCAGCGCGGGCAGGAGCCGCCATAGCGCGCGAAGGGGAACCCGGCCGCGGAGAACCGCTTGCTGACGTTGCCGGCCGGGTCCACGCGCAGGAAGAAGAATGGGATGCCCCGTGCGCCGGATCGCTGCAGGGACGACAGGCGGTGGCAGGCCTGCTCGAAGCTGACGCCGAACCGCGCCGCGAGCGAGTCCACGTCATGCCGCAACACCGCGGCGGCGGCCAGCACCGAGGCATACGGCATCAGCAACGCGCCGGCCGCATAGTTTAACAAGCCGAGCCGGATTAATGACCCTGCTTCTGGCGAGCTTGGGTTGATGGCCGCGAGCTGCGTCTCCACCGCGTCCCGCGCCTCCAGCAGCGCGAGCTGGAACGCCAGGTGGAAGCCCCGGCTTTCCCGCGGCAGTTGTTCCGACAGGAACAGGCTGCGGGTTTCCGGGTCATAACGGCGGAGCGCCCCGTCCAGCGGCCCCACCCGCACCCGCAGGCCGTGCACCCGGCGCAACCGGTCGGCAATGGCGTGGTTCAGCTCCGCAGGCTCGGCCGGCAGGGTGACGCCCACTGCCTCGGCCGCGGCCTCGATTTCCGGGAAGTGGTTCGCGCGCTCGTGGAACGCGTCCCGCGCCTCCTCGTGCGGCAGCAACAGGCGACGGCCGGACGGGAGCGCGATGCCGCTGCTGTCCTCCCGCGCCACCCGCCAGGCCCGGTACAGCGCCAGGATCGCGCGGCCAGCTGCCGGGCTTGCCGCCGCCAGGGTCGCCAACTCCCCGTCCGGCACGGTCTGGTCCAGCGACGCGTCGGCGAACACCTCGCGCAGCCCGGCTTCAAGCTGCCGTTCCTGGGTGCCGGACAGCGCGGCCAGGTCCACGTCCAGGATTTCGGCCAGCTTGATTAGCAGGCTCGCGGTGACGGCGCGCTGCTCATGCTCGATCAGGTTCAGGTAGCTGGCAGAGATGCCGAGCCGGGCCGCGAGCGCCTGTTGCGTCAGGCTTTGCTCCTGCCGCAAGCGGCGGACCGTGCGGCCGATGAGCGGTGCCGCCATTTACAAGCTTTGCAACTTTACAAGGTTTTCGAACAATTTTGCGACGCCCTTGCTAACTTTATAACGGATTTAGGGGTGACGTTCGCAGATGCAATGTCAATACTTCACTGGTGACCAACCGACAGGAACCTTCCGAAATGCGTCCGATCCCGACTTTCTCCCCCGATGGCATGGCGTCCGGCGGCTCTGAGCCCGACCGTTTCGCCGGCATCAAGCGCGACTACACCGCCGCTGATGTTGAAAAGCTGTCCGGCAGCTTCCGCGTCCGCCACACGATGGCCGAGATGGGCGCCGCTCGCCTCTGGAGCCTGCTGAAGACCGAACCCTATATTAACACGCTCGGCGCGCTCACGGGCAACCAGGCCATGCAACAGGTGAAGGCCGGCCTCAAGGCGATTTACCTGTCCGGCTGGCAGGTGGCGGCGGACGCCAACACGTCGTGCGAAATGTATCCGGACCAGTCGCTGTATGCGGTGAACTCGGTGCCGCAGGTAGTGAAGCGCATCAACGCGTCGCTGCGCCGCTGCGACCAGATCGCGCAGCTTGAGGGCGACCGTTCCATGCACTGGATGGCGCCGATCATCGCCGACGCCGAGGCCGGCTTCGGCGGCGCGCTCAACGCGTTCGAGCTGATGCGCGCCATGATCGAGGCTGGCGCGGCAGGCGTCCACTTCGAGGACCAGCTCGCCAGCGAAAAGAAGTGCGGCCACTTGGGCGGCAAGGTGCTGATTCCCATCAGCCAGCACATCCGCACCCTGAACGCCGCTCGCCTGGCGGCTGACGTCGAGGGCGTGGCCACCGTGCTGCTGTGCCGCACCGACGCCCACTCCGCGCAGTTGTTGACCGCCGACGTGGACCCGCGCGACCGCCCGTTCCTGACCGGCGAGCGCACGCCTGAGGGCTTCCATCGCATCAAGCCCGGCGTCGGCGTGGACTACGCCATCGCCCGCGGCCTGGCGTTCGCGCCCTATGCCGACCTGCTGTGGTGGGAAACCAGCGAGCCGAACCTGGCCGAGGCACAGCGGTTCGCCGCCGCGATCCACGCGCAGTTCCCGGGCAAGATGCTGGCCTACAACTGCTCGCCCTCCTTCAACTGGGCGAAGAAGCTGGAAGCGGAGCAGATCGCCGACTTCCAGCAAGCCATCGGCGCGATGGGCTACAAGTTCCAGTTCGTGACGCTGGCCGGGTTCCACAGCCTGAACCACTCGATGTTCAACCTGGCGCGCGGCTACAAGGAGCGCGGCATGGCGGCATACTCGGAGCTGCAACAGGCCGAGTTCGCGTCGGAGCCGGACGGCTACACCGCGACCCGGCACCAGCGCGAGGTCGGCACCGGCTGGTTTGACGCGGTGGCGGTGGCGGTGTCCGGCGGCAAGAGCAGCACGACGGCAATGGCCGGCAGCACCGAGACCGAGCAGTTCCATGACGACCATGGCGCGCCCAAGGCGATGGTCCCGCAACTGGAACAACAGCCGGCCGGGAACGCCGCCACGATGGACCATGACCATGACGACGGCCTGGTGCACGGCCACTCATGGGCGGTCGCGTCGCCGGATCGCTAAGCGAGCTCGGGCGGGGCGTTGTCCCCGCCCCACGGAGAGGGAGGCAGCCGTAAAACCCGGCCCTTAAGACCGGTTTCCCCCCAGGCTGAGCCCGTCGTAAGATGCGGCGCAGCTTAGGGGGGATAAGGCCGCAATGACGGCAGCGCTTACGCTTCAAAACGTCACCGTCGCATTCGGCGCCTACACCGCCGTGGCCGACACCACGCTCCATGTCGCGGATGGCGAGTTCCTGTCCGTGGTCGGCCCGACCGGCTGCGGCAAGAGCACGCTTCTGAACCTCGCAGCCGGATTGCTGGCTCCGACCGATGGCACTGTCCTTGTGCAGGGCGTCGCGTTGCGGGGCATCAACCGGCGCGCCGGCTATTTGTTCCAGTCCGACAGCCTAATGCCGTGGCGGAGCGCCCGGGACAATGTGGCGGCCGGGCCGGAGTTCGCCGGACAGCCGCGGGACCAGGCGCGCGCAGCGGCCGAGGCGTGGCTTGACCGTGTGGGCCTGCGCGGGCACGGCGCCAAGTACCCCCACCAAATGAGCGGCGGCATGCGGAAGCGGGCGCAGTTGGCGCAGACGCTGGTGCTCGACCCGCCGATCCTGTTGATGGACGAGCCGTTCAGCGCATTGGACGTGCAGACCCGGCTCATGATGGAAAACGAGTTGCTGGCGCTGTGGCAGGCCAACCGCAAAAGCGTGCTGTTCATCACGCATGACCTGGAAGAGGCCATCAGCCTCAGCGACCGCGTGGTGGTGCTGTCCGCCGGCCCGGCCACGCGCCCCATCGCTGAGTTCGCCATCGACCTGCCGCGCCCGCGCGACGTGGCGGAAATCCGCATGACGCCCGCGTTCCAGCATTTGCAGGAGCGCATTTGGGCCGTGCTGCGGGACGAGGTGCTGCGCGCCTACCAGACAGGACGTGCCGCTTGATCGCTGCGGCGCGGTTGGGGATCGGCCTCTCGCTCCTGCTGCTGTGGCAAGTCGGCAGCAGCACCGGCGTGCTGTCGCCGCTGTTTTTCGGCCGGCCAGAAAAAATCTGGGCGGTGATCGTGGAGTGGTTCGGCACCGGCTTCATCTGGCCGCACCTCGCGGTTACCCTCGCCGAGACCCTGATGGCGTTCGCGTCCGGCACCGTGGCCGGCGTGCTGGCCGGGCTATGGCTCGGGCTCAGCCCACGCACGCAAGCGGTGCTCGACCCCTACATCAAGGCCGCCAACGCGATGCCGCGCGTCATTTTGGCGCCGATCTTCGCCATGTGGTTCGGGCTTGGCATGACCAGCAAGGTCGCGCTCGGCTTCACGCTGGTTTTCTTCATCGTATTCTTCAACGTTTTGCAGGGCGTGCGGGAGGTCAGCCCCACGGTGCTGAACGCCACGCGCATGTTGGGCGCGACCCGGCGGCAACTGCTGCGGCACGTCTACTTGCCGGCGGCGCTCAGTTGGGTGTTCAGCAGCCTGCATGTCTCGGTCGGCATGGCGTTCGTGGGGGCGGTGATCGCCGAGTACCTCGGCAGCGCGGCCGGGGTCGGCTACCTGATCCTGCAAGCAGAGGGCGTGTTCGACGTGGACACCGTGTTCGCCGGCATCGTCGTGCTGACGGGCTGCGCGTTGCTGCTGGACGCCTGCGTCAGCTTGGCGGAAAAGCGGCTATTGGTCTGGCAACCGAGGGCGGACACGCCCCGGGACACATGAATGAGGAAACGCCCCATGCTCACCCGCCGCACGGCCCTCACGACCGCCGCCGCCACCCTTGCCATGCCGGCCATCGGGCAAACCCGCGCCAAGGTCCGGTTCGCCGGCGGCGGCATCGCGCTCTATGGCTACATGCCGTTTTTCGTCGCCATCGGGCAGAACCTGTTCGCGAAGCACGGGGTCGAGGCCGAAGTCGCGCAGTTCCCCGGCGGCGCACGCGCCATGCAGGCGCTACTGGGCGGCTCGTCCGACGTAGTGTGCGGCTATTACGAGCACACCATCCAGCTCGCGGCCAAGAACGCCAAGCTGACCGCATTCGTGCTTCAGGCGCAGAACAGCGGCCTCGTGCTGGGCGTGCGGAAGGAATTGGCCGGGCAGATCAAGACGGCGGCGGACCTGAAGGGACGCAAGATCGGCGTGTCCGCGCCAGGGTCGGCGACGCACCTGTTCGCGATGCAGCTCATGGCCAAGGCCGGGCTGAAACCGACCGACGCAGCGGCCATCGGCGTCGGCACCACGCAAACGGCAATCTCGGCGTTCGAGCGCGGCGACATCGACGCACTGAGCCTGTTCGACCCCATCATGAACGATTTGCAGGCCAAGGGCTCCATCGTGATCCTGGCCGATGCGCGGGACAGCGCGGGCACACGGGCGATCTTTGGCGGCCCGTACGCCTCCGGCTGCCTGTATGCGGACGGCGCGTGGATGGCAAAGAACGAAGCGGCGGTGCGCGGTTGTGCGGCGGCCATCATGGAGGCGCTGGCGTTCCTGAAAACGGCGACGCCAGACCAGGCTGTCGGCGCGCTCGCGGCCGGCATGTGCGCGGTGGGCCAGGAGGTATGCACCCGCGCCTTCACCACCAACCGCGACGCCTTTTTGCATGACGGCCGGGTCACGACCGAGATGGCGGAGACGGTGCGCCGGATGCTCGCGAGCTTCGACCCGGCCATCGCCGCAGCGAACATCGACCTCGGCGCAACCTTCACCGACCGTTACCTCGGCGCCTGACGCCAGCGTGCCCACCCGGCGGCGCGCAGCTCGCACGCCGGGCACGCGCCGCAGCCGTAGCCCCAGGCGTGCCGGTGCGCGCGGTCGCCGAGGTAGCAGGTGTGCGTCCGCTCCACCGTGACCTCAAGGACGCCGAGCCGGTCCGCCAGCGCCCAGGTGTCCGCCTTGTCCAGCCACATCAGCGGCGTTTCCAGCACGAGCCGCCGTTGCAGGCCGAGGTTGAGCGCCACCTGCATCGCCTTGATGGTGTCGTCACGGCAATCCGGGTAGCCGGAGAAGTCGGTTTCGCACATGCCGCCCACGATGCGGCGCAGGTCCCGCCGGGTCGCGAGCGCCGCCGCGTAGGTCAGGAACAGCAGGTTGCGGCCCGGCACGAAGGTGCTGGGCAAGCCCTCCGCCGTCAGCGCGATGGCGGCGTCCGACGTGAGCGCCGTGGCGCCCAGCGCCGCCATGGACGCGGTGAGATCGATCAGGTGGTCCGGGCCAAGCCTCGCGCGCCAGTCGTGCAACGCAGCCAACCCGTCCCGCACCGGCTCCCGGCAGGCAAGCTCGACCGCGTGGCGCTGCCCGTAGGCGAAGCCGACCGTCTCCACCCGCGCATACCGTTCGAGCGCCCATGCGAGGCAAGCCGTGCTGTCCTGGCCGCCGCTGAACAGCACCAGGGCGCCATCCTCCATCGCTTTCCGCCCCTTGTGACCCTATGTCCACAGCATGGACCTGGACTTCACCGAAGACGAGATCACGCGGTACTCCCGCAACATCCTGCTGGCCGAAGTGGGCGGCGCGGGGCAGGCGCGGATGCGCGCGGCACGGGTCCTGGTGGTGGGCGCCGGCGGCTTGGGCAGCCCGCTTATTCTCTATTTGGCGGCGGCGGGAATCGGCACGCTCGGCATCGTGGACGACGACCGGGTTGACTTGTCCAACTTGCAACGGCAGGTCGCGCACACCCTGGCCCGGGTGGGCGAACCCAAGGCCGCGTCCGCCGCCGCCGCCGCGCAGGCGATCAACCCGGATGTCCGGATCGAGGCGCATCCTACCCGGCTCACTGCCGCGAACGCCATGGAGCTGGTGTCGGCCTATGACCTGGTCTGCGACGGCAGCGACAACTTCCCCACGCGCTTTCTGGTCGCCGATGCCTGCGTGCTGGCCCGGCGGACGCTCGTGTCCGCGGCGGTGCTGCGCTTCGACGGGCAGCTCTCGACATTCAAGCCGCACGCCGGCGGCCCCTGCTACCGGTGCCTGCATCCAGCGCCGCCGCCGAGCGGATTAGTGCCGTCGTGCAGCGAGGCCGGGATTCTCGGCACCGTCACCGGGGTGATGGGCAGCTTGCAAGCCACCGAAGTCTGCAAGGAGGTCATGGGCATTGGCGAGGGCCTGTCCGGCCGGGTGCTGATCTGGGATGCGCTGGCGGCCCGGGTCCGCGTCGTGCGGCTGCCGCCGGACCCGGCCTGCGCGCTGTGCGGGCCGCATCCCAGCATTCGCGACCTGTCGGCACATGCCTGACGCGCTCGGCATCCTGTTGATTTCCGGTGGGCACGAGCGGGCGCACTACGCGTTCGTGCTGGCCGCCGGCGCCGCCGCGGTAGGGCGGCCCGTGGTGGTGTTCGCTACCAACGAGGGCTGCCGCGCGCTGCTGCGGGACGCGGCGCCAGACCCGCGGGACGATGTGGTGCGGGCGGCCGGCGTCGCGGGCCTGGAAGAGCTGCGCACGGCGGCGGCCGAGCTGGGGGTGCGGCTGCTGGCGTGCGACGCCGGGCTGCGGATGGCGGGGATCGAGGGATCGGCGTTGTTGCCTGGGGTTGAGGTGGCGGGGGTGCCCACGTTCCTGTCCGCCACGCGCGGCGGGCAGTTGGTGACGCTCTGACTTGACCGGGAGTGTTTCATTTTGGCAGGGATGGAGCATGGCTGCCCCCGTCCTTCGCGCCGCGCTCGCCGCCCTGCTGCTCGCGTCCGCGCCGGTTTGGGCGCAGACGGCCACCCCTTCCGCACCGCCACGCCCGCCCCCGGCCGCGCCGACGCGGCCCACGCCACCCGCCGCGCCGGCGCGGCCCCCACCAGCAAAGCACCCGCCCCGCCCTGCCCCGCCCGTCGTGACGCCCAAGCCCGGTCCTGCCGCCCAGCGCCCTCCGGCGCGTCCGGCCACGCGCGCGGTGGTCCCAGTTCCGGTGCCGGTTCCAGCGCCACAGCCGGAGAAGCCGCCCGCGCCCACCAAGGGCAGCCACAGCGGGCTGCCGCTCCCGCGTTTCGCGGCGCTGCGCTCCGACGAGGTTTATCTCCGCACCGGCCCTGGCCCACGGTACCCTATCGACTGGGTGTACAAGCGCCGTGACCTGCCGCTGGAAATCGAGCGCGAGTTCGACATCTGGCGGCTGGTGCGGGACCCGGACGGCACGCGCGGCTGGGTGAACACGCAAACCCTGGCGCCCCGCCGCACCGCCGTCATCACCGGAGCGGAGCGCGTGCTGCGCCAGGACCCGCGCGACGACGCCGGCGCCGTCGCGGTGTTAAGGCCCGGCGTCATCGTGCGGTTGCGCAGTTGCGAGGCCACATCGGACTGGTGCCAAGCCAGCGTGCAGAGCTATCGTGGCTGGGTGAAGCGCAGCGACGTCTGGGGCACCTACGCGGGGGAGGCCATACAATGAGCAACGGTACGTCGGCGCGCGCCCATCACGACATGGGCGGCGTATCCAAGTTCCTATGCAAGCCAATCGACACCGAGCCGCACGAGCTGACGCAGTTCGACCGCGAGGTTGACGCCATCCGGTCGATCCTTGGCGCGAAAAAGGTGATGAGCGTGGACGAGCTGCGCCGGGGCATCGAGGCCATTCCGGAGCCGGACTACTTGCGGCTGTCGTATTACCAAAGGTGGATACGCTCAATCGCCGACAACCTGCTAGCCCGCGGCGTCATCACCGAGGCCGAGCTGCGCGACGCGCTGGAGCGCGCCTGATGCTGGCGCCGGGAACCGCGGTGCGGGTGCGGGACGACTGGCCGGAGCGGCGCGGCCCATGCCACATCCGCACGCCGCACTACCTGCGCGGCCACGTCGGCACGGTGGTGCGCCACCTCGGCGATTTCCCCAACCCGGAGCGCCTTGCGTTCGCGCAGCCCGCCCCGGCGCTGCCGCTGTACCACGTCGCTTTCCAGCCCCGCACCTTATGGCCTGACGCCGGCGGGGACGAAATCGTGGTGGAGCTGTATGAACCTTGGCTGGAGGCGCCATGACCCTGTTGATCGAAGCGCCGTCCGACCGCCTGCTGGCCGCCGTCCGCAACCTTCTGGCGGAAAAGGGCATTGCGTCGGCGGACGAGATCGCCGCGCGCGTCGAGCAGACCGACCGCGCAAGCCCAGCCCAAGGCGCCCGCATAGTCGCGCGCGCTTGGACCGACCCGGCCTACCGTGCCCTCCTATTGCGGGACGGCGCGCAGGCGGCGGAGGCGATGGGCATCGTCATGCGCGGCTTGCCGCCGTTGGGCGTGCTGGAGAACACCGCCGGCACCCACCACCTGGTCGTTTGCACGCTGTGCAGTTGCTATCCGCGTGCGGTGCTGGGCTACCCGCCATTCTGGTTCAAGTCGCCGGGCTACCGCGCCCGCGCCGTGCGTGACCCGCGCGGCGTAATGGCCGAGTGGGGCACGATGTTGCCGCCGGATGTCCAAATTCGCGTTGTGGACAGCACGGCCGATTACAGGTGGATGGTGCTGCCCTTGCAGCCAGCCGGAACGGAGGGTTGGGACGCCGAACGGCTGGCTGGGCTGGTGCGGGAAGGCGACATGATCGGCGTGACGGTGCCACAGGCGTAACGCCCTGCGCCACCGCCTGCGCCGGTTGCGACGGCCTTAGGCAGCCATTTTGTTGACGCGGCTTTCGGCGATCTGCGTCAGCTTCTTGTCGGTCGCCTTCTCCTCGTCCAAAGTCTGCTGCAGCACGCTGGCGCAGTCGTTGCGGCCAAGCTCCTTGGCATAGGCGATCAGGCTGCCGTAGCGGGTCATCTCATAATGCTCGACCGCCTGCGCCGCCGACAGCATGGCAGCGTCGCGCACGCCCCCGTCGTCGCAGTCGCCCATGATTTCCTTCGCCTCGGACAGGATGCCGTCCATGGCGGCGCAGTCCACCGCCTTCACTGGCTGGCCGTGCATCTGGAACACCTGCTCCAGCCGCTTCACCTGGCCCTGGGTTTCCGTCAGGTGCTGCTGGAACGCTGCCTTCAGTTCGGGGCTGGACGCCTTTTCGATCATGGTCGGCAGGTTCTTCACAATCTGGTTCTCGGCATAGTAGATGTCCTGCAACGTGTGCACGAACAGGTCATCAAGCGTCTTTATCGGCTTTGAAAACAGGCCCATCAAATCCTCCATCAGAAAGGGTCACGCCGTCCTTGCGAACGGCACACCGTGGAGACGTTGCAGGGGGCGCTAGGTTCAACTTAACGCGCTCATGTCTTCGTGACCGTCAAGCCGCCTGGTCCCACACCGGTGACCAGCCAGGGTTCACGAAGCGCTGCGTCTTCGGCAGCATGGCGATGGCCGCGCGGTCCGTATCATCCAGCCGGATGCGCAGCGCGTCGAGGTTGGCCTGCTGGCTCTCAACCCGGTTCGCTTTCGGGATGGCCGCCACCCCGTCCTGGTCCAGCAGCCACTTCAGCGCGATCTGCGCCGGGGTCGCGTTGTGCTTGCGCGCAACCGCTTGCAGCTCCTCGTGCCCGGCAAGCCGGCCTTGCGCCAGCGGGGCGTAGGCAGCAATCGGCACGCCGACGCTGCTGGCGTAGTTCAGCAATGGGCCCTGGCCCAGCAGCACGTGATACTCCACCTGGTTGCAGGCGATTGGGGCCTGGATTTCCTCCACCGCCCGGCGCAGCAGGGCCACGGGGAAGTTGCTGACCCCGATGGCCCGCGCCTTCCCCTGCTCCCGCACGCGCATGAGGTTATGCAGCGCGTCCGGCAGGTTCATGTCGGCGGCGGGCCAGTGGATCAGGTACAGGTCCACCCAATCGGTTCGCAGCCGCGCCAAGGTCGTGTCGATTGCGCGCTGCATGGCGTCGGCGTCGAGGTGGTCGTACCAAACCTTGCTCGTGACGTGGACCTCCTCGCGCGGCACGCCAGCGTTGGCCAGCGCTTCGCCCACTGCGTCCTCGTTGCCGTACATCTCGGCGGTGTCGATGTGCCGGTATCCCAGGCCCAGCGCGCGCTGCACCGCCTCCGTGCACTCGGCCCCTTTCATCTTCCAGGTGCCAAGGCCGAGCTTGGGCATATGCATGCCTTGCGCGGTGATGAGATGCATGGAGGCTCCTATCGCTTTGCGAAATCGACCAACGCGGCGAACCCGGTTTCGGTGCCCAACGCGAGTTGCGACCCGTCCGTGCTCCAGGCCAACGCGGACACGGGGCCGCGGCCGGGTCCGGCGACGGGCAGGATGCGTCCGGTCGCGATGTCCGCCAGCACCACCAACCCGTCCGAGAACCCGGCCGCCACCGCCTCGTGCTGCGGGTGGCACGCGACCCGGGTGCAAGTGACGCCATCGCCGCCGGCCAGCTCGGTCGGCGCCTTGCCCATGGGTCCGCCACCAAAGAACGGCCACAGCACGACGCTCTCAGCGCCCGAGGTGGCGAGCCACTTGCCAGACTTGGTGAAGCCCATGCTCTCGGTTTTGCCGGGGTAGCCGCTCATGCGCATGTGCTGGCCGTCCGCGAGCCGCCAGCCGTGCAGCGCGTTCTCCTGCATGCTGGTGACCACGGCTTCGGCGGCCGGGTGCAAGGCGACGCCGGTGTGGCTGCCCTTCCACTCCAGCACCCGCGCGGTGTCCACCTTGGCCGCCACGAACCACAGGCTGCACCCGTTGTAGTGCGACGCCGCGATCCGCTTGCCCCGGCCATCGAAACCAAGGCCGGTGACGGTCGAGGGATGGCCCAGCACCTTGAGCGGCTCGCCGCCAGAGGTGAACACGTGCACCGCACGGCCGACGGTGCAGGCCAGCACGCCGGATTTCGGGTCGGCATAGGCCGCCACGTGCTCGACCCACTTGGAGCCGAACCGCGCCACGTCGGACACCACGCCGTCCAGCGACACCCGGCGAAAACGCCCGTCGTCACCGCCGGTCAGGAACCCCGGCCGCGCGTCGGCGCACAGCGCCAGCACCGCACCGTCGTGCGCCTCCACCGCGGCCCAGGCCTCAGTGTCCATCCGGTGCACGAGCCGCAACGTGCCGTCACCCAACGCGAACGCCGCCGCGCCGCTTCGGTCGAATGCTGCGCCGACCACGTACTCGTTCAACTCGCGCTGGACCCCGCGCTGCCCCAGCAGGAAGTCCGGCGAGGCAAGCTCGCTCACTAGGCAGCCGCTCCGACCGGCCCCGCCTGGCAGGCCTCGAACCCGCGGCGCAGTTGCGGCCGGTTGAGGTTGCGGCCGATGAACACGAGCTTCGACCGCCGCTCCACCCCCGGCGCCCACGGCCCGATGTAGTCACCGTCCGCGATCATGTGCACCGCCTGGAACGCGAACCGCCGGTCGTCGCCGGCATAGGCCAGGATGCCTTTGGTGCGCAGCAAGTCCTGGCCCTTTTCCGCCAGAAGGGTGCTGATCCAGGCGTTGAACCGCTCCGGGTCAATCGGCCGCGACACCTCGAAGCTCATGCTGCTGACGTCGCTGTCATGGCTGTGCTCGTGCTCCTCCAGGAACTCGGGTTCCCGCTCCAGCACGCGATTCAGGTCGAACGCGCCCTGGTCCAGCACCTGCGTGATGGGCAGCGCGGCGCGGGTGGTGCGATGCACGACGGCAAACCGGTTGATGGTGCGGATGCGCGCCTCGACCGCGTCCAGCTCCTCGGGCGTCACCAGGTCCGTCTTGTTCAACACGATCACGTCGGCGAACGCGACCTGTTCCTCGGCCTCCGCGCTGTCGGCCAGCCGCGCCAGCAGGTGCTTCGCGTCCACCACGGTGACGATGGCGTCGAGCCGCGTCTTGGCGCGCACGCCGTCATCGACGAAAAAGGTCTGCGCGACCGGCGCCGGGTTGGCGAGGCCGGTGGTCTCGATGATGATGCCGTCGAATTTGCCCCGGCGCTTCATCAGCCCGCCCAGGATGCGGATCAAATCGCCGCGCACGGTGCAGCAGACGCAACCGTTATTCATCTCGAACACCTCCTCGTCCGCGTCCACCACGAGGTCATTGTCCACGCCGAGCTCCCCGAATTCGTTGATGATGACCGCGTATTTCTTGCCGTGGTTCTCCGACAGGATGCGGTTCAGCAGCGTGGTCTTGCCGGCGCCGAGGTAGCCGGTGAGCACGGTGACGGGGATCAGGGCGTCGGACATGGCGGGTTCCTAGACAAGTTTGCGCGGCGTTAGCGGACCGGGATATAGGCGCGCGCCTCCGCCAAGCCCAACCCCAGCAGCACGAAGAACCAGCCGGACAGCGGCATGGAGGTGAACGCGGACGCGCTGGCAAGGGGCCACTCATGCATCAGCACGGCCACGAACAGCCCCACCCGCAACGGGTCCGGGTTCCGCCACAGCCCGCGTCCCACGCCGCGCAGCCACGCCAGCACCAGCGCCGAGAACAACAACAGGCCGGGCACGCCAGCCTCGACCAAGGCCTGCAAGTAGTGGTTGTGCGGGTGTTGCACGCAGATGGCGGCACCTCCGCCATTGTCGCCGCCCCAGCCCTGAAAGTAGGCCGGGTCCGCGCACCGCATCCGGAACCCGTCGAACCCAGCGCCCACCACGGGGCTTGCTCGCGTGATCGCCAGCGCCCGCGCGGCGATCTGCCCGTAGTGGCTGTCGGGAAGGTGCTGCATCTGCGCCGTGAACTTGGTCACCAGCCGGTTGAACGCGGGCGGCGACACCAGGGAGGTCAGGCCCAGCAGCAACCCCGCCGTGCCTAGCGCCGCGATCACCACCCGCCGCAGCCGCGGCAGCAGCAATGCCGTCGTGAACAGCCCGAGGAACGTCAGCAGCAGCGGCATACGCTGGCCGATCAGCACCAGGAGCGCAACCCCCGCCGCCACCGGCACGATCCCCGCCATGGCCCAGAAGCCGGGCCAGGCCGACCACTGGCTCGCCACCGGCAGCAACGCCGGGAACAGCAGCCGAGACAGCGGCGGCCCGGCGCGCGGGTTCTCATACGGCCCGGTCAGCTCGCCGTCCGCGCCGCGCGGGTAACCGAACAGGTTGCGGCCGGCGCCGAACTGCACCAGGGCTTGCAGCGCGATATACAGGGTGGCCGCCAGCAGCAGCCGCACGAGCCAGGTCCGCGCCGCGGTGTCATGCAGGACCCAATGCTCCAGCGCCGCGACCAGCAGCAAGTACCGCACCACCGCCGCCGCCTGTCCCAGTTGCCCCAACCCGGCAACCGCGGTGCACAGCATCAGCCACAGCCACCAGGCCGCGCCGACCCGCACCCAGGTCCGGCGCAGCCAGGTCCAGTCCCGCGTCAACATGCTGCGGGCCAGGAACCCCAGCCCGATCAGCACGATCAGCGCCTCGGCGATGCCTCGCCCGTGCATCAGGAACACCGGCAACAGCAATGTGGCAACAAGGCCGGCGCGGTCCAGCAGGCGCGTCACCCGACGATGCTCTGCCGCAGGTCCAACAAAGCCTGCGCTGCCAAGGGAGCGGCGAACCCCGCCGCGCGTGCCCGTCCCGCCATGCCCAATGCGGCCCGGCGCGGCGCGTCATCCGCGAGCGTCCGGATGGCCCGCGCCAATGCCCCGGGTTCGGCCGGGTCGGCATAGAGCGCGGCATCGCCCGCGACCTCCGGCAGCCCGCCGCGCGGCGAGCACACCAGCGCCGCGCCGTAAGCCAGGGCCTCAAGCGCCGTAAGCCCGAACGGCTCGTTCCATCGGCTGGGCACGCAGACAATGGCCGCCCGGCCCATCGCCGCCAGCACGCGGTCATGCGGGAGGTGCCCACGCAAAGCCACGCCGGCCGCCGCCGCGCGGGGCCGGAGCGCGGCCAGGAACGGCGTGTCCGGGCTGTCCGGCCCAAACCGGTCCGCGCCGATCATCTCCGCCCGCCAGCCCGGCAACTCCGGCAGCACGGCGGCGCAGGCGTCCACGAAGATGTCCGCGCCCTTGTCCGCCACCATGCGGCCGGCGAACAGGATCAGGCGCTCGCGCGGCCCGTCCGTGCCGGCCGGCACGTCAATCGGGTTCAGCAACACCACCGGCGGCCGCGCCGGCGCGTCCACGCCGTCCACCAGCCGGTCGCGCAACCAAGCGGAGGCCGTGACCACCTGCGCCATCCGCCGCAACAGGACCGCGCGCTCAGCGGGCCGCCGGGCGCGGCGCATGGCGGTCGGGTCGTTGCCCAGGAACAGCGTGACCGGGACGCCTAGCCCGCACAGCCGCAACGCAAGCTCCGGCCGGTTCCAGACCTCGATCAACGCGGGCCGCAGCCGCCGCAACTCCCGAACGACTCCGGCGGCATAACGGCTATTGGCCGTGAAACCCCAGCCTGGATGCACCGGAACGAACGGCGCTTCAGGGAACGGCGTGCCGGTCCGAGGCCGGCCAAGCACGGTGCCCCCTGCCCCGGCCCCTGCGAGACGGCGCACCACCAGGCCCACCGCGCCCACCGCGTCCGGCACGAACCCTTCCTTGGGCGGCAGGACAATCGCGACCTGCACTCCCGTCAGGCGGCGTTTTCGTACTTGTCGAGCAGCCACTCCCGCGGCTCCTGCGTCGCCAGCGCATACCATTGGTCCACCAGCGGGTGCGCGCGCACCGTGTCGCAGTACGCCCGCGTGTCATCGGCGACCGGCGGCGCATAGGTCAGCAGCCGGGCCACGACGGGGGCGTACATGGCGTCGGCCGCGTTGAAGCTCGGCCCGAACAGGAACGGCCCGCCGGCGCCGAACCGGGCCCGGGTCTCCCGCCACAGCGCTTCTATGCGGGCTATGTCCAGCAACGCGTCCGGCGTCTGGCCGGCGCCCGGGGCGCTGCGGCCGAGGTTCATCGGCATCGCCGTGCGCAGGCCGCGGAAGCCGCCGTGCATCTCGGCGCTGATGGCCCGCGCGTGGGTGCGGACGGCGAAGTCCTCCGGCCACAGCCCCGGCGCCAGCTCCGCGCAGTACTCGCAGATCGCCAGCGTCTCCCAGACCTGGCGCCCTTGATGCTCGAGGTACGGCACCAGCCCGCTCGGCGACACCGCCGCCACCGCGGACGTGCTGCCGGCGCCGTCGGCGTTCAACGGGATCACCACGTCCTCCACGTCCAGCCCGGCGAGCCTTACGGCCAACCAGCCGCGCAGCGACCAGGACGAGTAGCGGCGGGTTCCAAGGTAAAGCCGGCCATCGGACATGCTAGTTTCTCCCACAGGTGACGCGGCGGACCATCCACGCTTGCCCCCGCGCCGCCAAAGCGCGACCTTGGGCGAAGGAGGCCCCCAATGAACGAAATCAGCCGCCCAAACAACCTCGACGCCTTTTGGATGCCCTACACCGCCAACCGCGCCTTCAAGGCAGCGCCCCGCATGTTGGCGCGGGCCGAAGGCATGTACTACTACACCGACGATGACCGCGAGGTGCTGGACGGCACCGCCGGGCTGTGGTGCGTGAACGCCGGGCATGGGCGGCGGGAGATTGTCGAGGCCATCCAGAAACAAGCCGCGGTGCTGGACTTCGCGCCCACGTTCCAGATGGGCCACCCCATCGCGTTCCAGGCGGCGTCGCGGCTGGCGGAAATCCTGCCGGATGGGCTGGACCGCGTGTTCTTCACCAACTCCGGCAGCGAGAGCGCGGACACGGCGCTGAAGATCGCGCTGGCGTATCACCGTGCGCGCGGCGAGGCGCAGCGGGTGCGGCTAGTGGGGCGGGAGCGCGGCTACCACGGCGTGGGCTTCGGCGGCATCTCGGTCGGCGGCATCGCCCCCAACCGCAAGCAGTTCGGGGCGCTGCTGCCCTACGTGGACCACCTGCCGCACACCCATGCGCCGGAACGCAACGCCTTCACCAAGGGGGAGCCTGCCTGGGGCGCGCACCTGGCGGACGCGCTGGAGGGGATCGTTGCGCTGCACGGCGCGGACACCATCGCGGCGGTGATGGTGGAGCCGGTGGCCGGGTCCACCGGGGTGCTGGTGCCGCCGTCCGGGTACCTGCAGCGCCTGCGGGACATCTGCACCCGGCACGGCATCCTGCTGGTGTTCGACGAGGTCATCACCGGATTCGGCCGCATGGGCGCCAACTTCGGGGCGGAGCGGCTGGGCGTCGTGCCGGACTTGATGACCATGGCCAAGGGCCTGACCAACGCCGCCGTGCCGATGGGCGCGGTCGCGGCGCGGGGCGACATTTATGAGACCATCGTGGACGGCGCGCCCGCGGGGATCGAGCTGTTCCACGGCTACACCTACTCTGGCCACCCGCTCGCCGCCGCTGCCGCCATCGCCTCCATGGACCTGCAACGCGCCGAGGACCTGCCGGGCCGGGCGCGCGCCATGGAGCCGTATTGGCAGGACGCGGTGCACAGCCTTCGCAGCGAGCCGAACGTCATCGACATCCGCAACGCCGGGCTGATTGCCGGGATCGAGCTGCAGGGCCGCGCGGGCCAGCCGACCGACCGCGCCGTGCGGGTGTTCCAGCGGTGTTTCGACGCGGGCGTGCTGATCCGCACCACGGGGGACATCGTGGCGCTGTCGCCGCCGTTGATCGTGGAACGGCCGCATATCGACCGGATCGTGCAGACGCTGTCCGACGCCATCCGGGCCGAGGCGGCATAGGTTACATTTCAGGGACATGCTCCCCGTGCCGCGAAAGCTGCGCTAAACACTTTGAACAAACGATTGGAAGGTCCAGGGATGCGCAAGGCGGTGGTCGGAATGCTGGCGATGCTGGGCGCGGGCGCTGCGCAGGCCCAGGTGGTGTATCCCTTGGACCGCGCGGAAATCCTGGCCGGCAGCCGGTTCGACCTCAAGGTCGAGTTCCCCGGCGTCGTGGACCCGGCCCGCGTGCGCGTCATGGTGAACGGCCAGGACCACGCCGCCGCCCTGGGCCGCGCCGCCGAGCTGACCGCGCGCGAGGACGGCAAGGACGTGTCCAGCCTCAGCCTGCGCGACGCCGCCATCGCTCAGCCCGGCCGCTATGCCGTGACCGCGACGGACGGGGACCGGACCGCGACCGTGACGTGGGAGGTGTATGCCGCCCCCACGCCGCGGCGCGCCAAGAACGTGATCCTCATGGTGGGTGACGGCATGGCAATGGCCAACGTCACCGCCGCGCGTATCCTGTCCGGCGAAATCAGCGAGGGCCGTTACCGCCGCACGCTGACCATGGACGGGCTGCCGCACATGGCGACCGTCGGCACCTCCGGCAGCGACAGCATCGCCACCGACAGCGCGAACTCGGCCGCCGCCTATAACAGCGGACACAAGACCGCGGTGAACGCGCTGAACGTCTATGCCAGCCGGGCCACGGACACGCTGGCGCATCCCAAGGTCGAAACCTTGGCCTCAATCGTGAAGCGGCAGCTCGGCATGTCAGTGGGCGTGGTCACCAACACCGAAATCCAGGACGCGACCCCGGCTGCGGTGTTCGCGCACACCCGGCGCCGCGCGGACTATGTGCCAATCACCGACCAGATGCTGGCGGCGGCGCCGGACGTGATTCTTGGCGGCGGGTCCGCAAGCTTCCTGCCGCAGGCCACGCCGGGTTCCCGCCGGCGCGATACAAAGGACATGATCGCGGCCTTCCGCGAGCGCGGCTACGCCTTTGCGGACAGCGCCACCGCTCTGGCCAGTGTCGACCCGACCGGCGGCAAGCTGCTAGGACTGTTTAACCTCGGCAACATGGACGGCGCGCTGGACCGGTTCTACCTGAAAAAGGGCAACGTGAGCCGCTTCCCGGACCAGCCGGACCTGACGGAACAGGTATCCGCCGCGCTCCGAGTGCTGGAGCGCAACCCAGCCGGGTTCTACCTAATGATCGAGAGCGGGCTGATCGATAAGTTCAACCATCCGCTCGACTGGGAGCGCTCTGTTTACGACACCATCATGCTCGACCGCACCCTGAAAGTGGTGCTGGACTGGGTGGGCGCCCGGGACGACACGCTGGTCATCGTCGTGCCGGACCACACCCACGGCGCCGCAATCATCGGCACGGTGCGGGACGACGTGGAGGCCGAGCAGATGCGCGACAAAGTGAGCGTCTATGCCGATGCGGGCTTCCCAAACTACCCGGCGCCGGACGCCCGCGGCTATCCCAACCGTGTGGACGTGTCCCGGCGGCTGGCGATGTTCTACGCGGCGTTCCCGGATTACTACGAGAGCTACAAGCCCAACCTCGACGGAGCCCGCGTCCCGGCCGTGCGCAGTGGCACCAGCGGCCCCTACGTCGCCAACGAGAAAGGCAACGTGCCCGGCGCGCAGCTCCGCATCGGTAACCTGCCGCGCGACGCCGAACAGGGCGTGCACAGCGTGGACGACGTTCTGCTGCGCGCTACCGGCCCCGGCGCAGACCGGCTGCACGGCTTCGTGGACAACACCTTCGTGTTCCGCGCTATGGCAGAGGCGCTCGGGCTTGGCCGCTGACCTTCCACGCCGGGCGCTGCTGGCGGTCCCGCTCCTGTCGGCCTGGCCGGCACGGGCGGCGGAGCATCTGACGTTCGATGACTTGTATGCGGGATGGCGGGTGACCGGCCTGGTGTTCTCGGACCGCGCCAAGCTGCTGGACGGCAAGCCCGCCACCATGGCCGGCTTCATGGCGCCGCCGCTCAAGGCAGAGGCGGACTTCTTCGTGCTGACGCGGGAGCCGATGAGCATGTGCCCGTTCTGCTCCTCGGACGCCGAGTGGCCGCCGGACATCGTGGTGGCCTATCTCCGCCGGCAGTCGCAGCCCACCGCGCCCAACGCGGTGATTGAGGTCAGCGGACAGCTTGAGCTCGGCTCCTGGACCGACCCGGCGACCGGCTTCATCAGCCAGGTCCGCCTGCGCGGAGCCAGCGTCCGGCTGGCCTGACATGGCCGGGCTTATGATCGAGGACCTGCGCATCGCCTACCCCGGCGCTGGGACCGTCTTGGAAATGCCCGGTTTGGAACTGCCGGACGGCGCGGTCGCCGCTATCGAGGGTCCGTCCGGGGCCGGGAAAAGCAGCCTGTTGCACGTCCTCGCCGGCATCGAACGGCCGGCGGCGGGGCGGGTGCGCTGGGACGGCGCCGACCCGTGGGCTTTGACCAACGCCGCCCGGGACCGCTGGCGGCGGGAACAAGTTGGGCTGGTGTTCCAGGACATGCACCTGCTGGACGGGCTGTCGGCGCTGGACAACGTGCTGTTGCCGGCGCTGTTCGACCACGCCCGGGTGCCGGCGACGCTGCGGGACCGGGCGCAGCACTTGCTGGCCGGCCTGGGCATCGCCGATGGCAGCCGGCGCGCCGCCGTCTTGAGCCGCGGCGAGCGGCAACGCGTGGCGCTGGCCCGCGCGCTGTTGCGGCAGCCGCGCATCCTGTTGGCGGACGAGCCGACCGCGAGCCTGGACCCGGTTGCGGCCCAAGTAGTGGCGGATTTGCTGCTGGAAGCCGCCGCCCGTTCCGGCGCGACGCTGCTGGTCGCGACGCATGACCCGGCGATCCTGGCCCGGCTGCCACGCCGGCTGCGGTTGCAATCCGGGAGGCTCGCGGCTTGAATCCGTGGCCCGTGGCGCAGGCGGCATTGCGCCGGGGCTGGCGCTCGGCGCTGGCGATGGCGCTGCTGGTCGCGCTGGCCACGGCGCTCGGCACCGGCGTGAGCGCACTGGAACGCGGCATCCGGCGTGGCGCGGCTGCGGCGGCCGACCCGTTCGACCTGGTGATTGGCGCACCCGGCAGCCCGACCCAGCTCGTGCTCACCACCGTTTACCTGCAACCCGACACCGTGCCGTTGCTGCCGGGCGCGGTGCTGGCCCGGGTCGTGGCGGAGCCGGAGGCGGCGTGGTCCTCGCCAATCGGCTTTGGGGACCAGTGGCGCGGGCACCCCGTGGTGGGCGTGACGGCCGGGTTCCTGACCCAGGGCGGACGCCGGACCGTGGCCGAGGGCCGCCTGTTCGCCACCGACAGCGAGGCCGTGGTCGGCGCGGCCGTGCCGGTGCGGCTAGACGACAGGCTTTCGCCGCAGCATGGCCGGGTCAAGATGCCGGGCGGCCACACCCACACGGAGGTATCCTATGCCGTCGTGGGCCGCCTTCCGCTCACTGGCGGGCCGTGGGACCAGGCGATCCTGGTGCCGATTGAGAGCGTTTGGGAGGTGCATGGCTTGGGCAACGGCCATTTGCCGGGCCTAGAACGGATCGGTCCGCCCTGGGAGGCCGGCGCGCCGCCGGTCCCGGCCGTCGTGGTGCAGCCGCGCAGCGTGGCCGGGGCCTACCAGTTGCGCGCTCGCTACCGCGCCGGCCCGGACAGCACGGCGGTGTTCCCAGGCGAGGTGCTGGCCGCGCTGTTCCGCACCCTGGGCGACGTGCGCGCCGCACTGTCCGGCATGGCGGTGGCCGCGGCGGCGCTGGTGGTGGCGGCGGTGTTCCTGGCGTTCACCGCGGTCGTGTCCGCACGGCGGCGGGAGCACGCGGTGCTGCGAGCGCTGGGTGCGCCGCCGCTGTTCATCGTGGGGGCGCTATGGCTCGAGATGGCGGTGCTGCTGGCCGGCGGCGTGCTGGCTGGCCTGGCGCTTGGCTGGGGCGTGGCCGCGCTGGCCGGGAGCCTGTTCGGACAGTCCGCCGGCATTCCGATCATCGTCCGGCCCGGCATCGAGGAGGCCGTGCTGGCGGGGCTCATTTTAGTGGCCGGGCTGCTGGCTGCGGCGTTGCCGGCGCTCACGGGGTTCCGCACCGCATTGGGTTCCGAATTGAAGCGCTGAGGCGCAGTGGCATGATCCTATTTTGAAATTCTCGCACCGCTTAGAGCACTGGATGATGTCTCAGTGTGCATTTTCTGCCACGCTGCTTTGCTGGAAGTGTTCGACCGCCCCATCGATTTGAACCCAGGTGTGTTTCGACTGCTCGAAAACCGACTTAGCGGGGGCCGGGTACTTTGGATCGGCCAGTGCGCCAACTGCAACGCCGATCAGCGACGGTAGCTTGTCGGCCTTCCAATAGACCGTTGACCCGCAGTTTGGACAAAAATAGGTGTGGATTTTCCCACCGCTTGCTGCATCGCGGGTGAACTCTTTTGCAGTTCCGGAAATCACGACGGCGTCGGCCGGATAAAAGGCGCCAACGCCAAATGGCGCGCCGGTTCTTCGTTGGCAGTCAAGACAATGACAGGCGATAACCAATCTTGACGGCCCTGAAAGGGTCAGTGTGAGCGTGTTGCAACTGCATCGGGCATCAGTCATCGGAAACTCCTTTGTCGTCTCAGGCGATATCGCTCTGAGATGCACCCCTTTCAGGGTGCCTTCGCCTTTCCTCATTTGGGTGAATGAGCAAG
>CAXTCN010000037.1:0-42314 GCA_964242575.1 uncultured Acetobacteraceae bacterium
GGATGCAGCCGAGCTGTCCGTGATCTCCTGTCTCACCCAAGGAGTTCAGTCCACGGCAGTTGCGCCCCGCTCGCCGCCGCGTTGTCCGGGCAGCACCGGGTGATCGTACCTGACCTGCCGGGCTTCGGCGGCTCCGCGCCCGTGGCGCCCGGGCTGGAAGCAGTGGCAGACCGACTGGCTGATGCCGTGCAGGACGCGGGCGCCCCAGCTGCCATCATCGGCAACGGCTATGGCAGCTTCGTCGCCCTGGTGTTGGCGTTGCGCCACCCGGATCTGGTCAGCAGGCTCGTGCTGGCCGGCACCGGCGCCACGTTCAGCGGGCCGGGCCGGGCGGCGTTCCGGGGCATGGCCGCTACGGCGGGCACCAAAGGCCTGACAGCCATCGCCGACACCGCCATGCGCCGGCTGTTCGCCCCGGCGTTCCAGGACGCCAATCCGTCCCTGATGGCGGAACGGCGCGTGCGCTTCCTGGCTACCGACCCGTCCGTGTTCACTGCCGCCTGTGCCGTTCTGGCCGAACTGGACCTGCGCGAGCCAGTGCGGAGGCTGCGCGTCCCTGCCCTCATCCTGGTGGGAGAGGGCGATGAGGCGATGCCTCCGCCCATGGTCCAGGAATTGGCGGCGCTGATGCCCGATGCGCGGCTTGTGGAGCTGCCGGGCCTCGCGCACGTTCCGCAACTGCAGGATACGACGGCGTTCGTCGCGGCGTTGGGGAAGTTCCTTTCCCGGCTCCGTAGGTCCACATTCTTCTAGTGCGCCGGTGCCACGGCGGGCATCACGCCTTTTGTTCAGAGTTGCCAATGTCGGCGCCACTGTGGCTGAGCGCAGATCGAGGCAATCTGACCCCTTAGCTGTCTGGTTGCGGAACATTGCTGGACCTCGGTCGGGTTGGCCATTGCCGAGTATGCCCACCGGTGCCAGCTTTTGCCTGCCGTCCCAGGACAGGGGTGACCCATGCCGCACATCCACCCGAACGCCCCCACTAGCCGCCCTGGACGGCGAGTGGGGAGGAGACGCGCCATCGTTTGCGCCGTGCGGCGCAGCACCAACCTCCATCGCTGCGGCCGCCAAGGAGGGCGCACAACCAGACAGGTAGGCGCGATGCGATCCTGATCCCTTGCAAATGTGGCGGCTGCCAGCGTGGCCGCTGGTGCGGCGTCACTGGGCTTGGTAGCGTGCTGTCCCAGAAAGCGTGAGAAGCGTCATGCCAGCCCGTGCCGCCCGGCGCATCACCGACAAGGTCTATGTTTACGACATGATGGATGCGCCCTGGACCGGCGTGGGCCGGGCCGGCCTGGCGCAGAAGGTGGTGCGCGCCGACCGCGAGCGCGGCCGCTACCTCGGGCTGATCGGCTTCGAGCCGATGACGCGCACCGGCCTGCACCAGCACCTCGGCACCGCCATCAGCTACTTCCTGGACGGCTCGCTGCACGACTACGGCGGCGTCACCGTCCAGGGCCAGGCCGGCATCAACCTCGACGGCGCGACCCACGACGCCGTCGCCTACAACCGCTGCGTGCTGGTTTCCCGCCTGGAAGGGCCTGTCATTTACCCGCCCGAGGAGGGCGCGGACGGCGGCGAGGGGCCGCATGGCCTGCACGCCGGGGCGCGCCACGTCCCCGCCCTGGTCAACCCGGCGCCGGAACGCCCGCCCGAGATCGTCGCCACGGTCGAGGCGCTCCCCATTGAGGGCACGGCGCTTGCGGGCGTCACGCGCCGGCTGATCTTCGACTACGCCCGAACCGACACCAACCGGCGCTTCGTGCAGCTCTGCCTCCTGCCCGGCACCACCCTGCCGGCCCACGTTGTCACCGACCTCACTGAATGGTTTGTGCTCGGCGGCGACGTCGCCGTGAACGGTGCCCGCGCCGGCGGCGGCAGCTTCGTCGTCCTGGAGCCAGGGACCAAGGCCGAGGTGAGCACGCAGCACGGGGCGCGGCTGCTCGCCTGGGCGGAAGGCCCGGTGCGCTGGCTGAGCGGACGGGCCAGCCCCGACCTCTACGCCTTCTAGCGGCCTAGCCGGGCGTGCGCCGCCCATTTTCCTGATGAACCCATCCTGGAACGGAGAACGCAATGACGGCTGTTCCTGACGAGCAAGCGAAGGGGCGCGACGCCGCGCGCGTCGTGGCCCTGTCCAGCTTGGGCGGCGCCCTGGAGTTCTACGACTTCATCATCTACGGCGTGTTCGCGTCCTACATCGGCCAGGCCTTCTTTCCGGCGGACGACCCGGTCGCCTCCTTGCTTGCCACCTTCGCGGTGTTCGGCGCCGGATACCTTGCCCGGCCGCTCGGCGGCCTCGTGTTCGGCCTGCGCGGGGACCGGCACGGCCGACGCGAGAGCTTCATGCTGTCCCTCGCGGTCATGTCGCTTGCCACCGCCGCGATGGGTCTGCTGCCCACCTACGCCCAGTGGGGACCGACGGCCACGGCGCTGTTCGTGCTGCTGCGGCTGGTCCAGGGCTTCTGCGTAGGCGGCGAGTTGCCCGGCGCCATCACTTATGCGGCCGAGGTCGTTTCGCCGCGCCGGGCGACGCTGGCGTGCGGGCTGGTGTTCGGCTGCGTCGGCGCCGGCGTGCTGCTCGCGACGGGGGTCAGCGCCGCGCTGCACGCTCTGCTGCCCGCTCCGGCGATGGCGGCCTGGGGTTGGCGGGTAGGGTTCGTGCTCGGCGGGCTGCTCGGCGTGCTCGGCTGGCTGCTGCGCCGAGGCCTGGCCGAAAGCCCGGCCTACCTCGCGCTGGCCAATGCGGGGCGCCGAGATCGCGCGCCAGTGCGTACGGTGGTCCGGGCGCACGCGGGCACGGTGCTGTGCGGCGTGCTGGCCACGGCCGTTGTGGGCGTTTTCAATGGCCTGCTGTTCGCGCACATGCCGGCCTACCTCGTCCGCGTGCTCGGCTACGCCCCGCGCGAGGTGGCCTTCGCCATGAACGCCTGCGTCGTCGTGCAATCACTGGGCCTCGTCGCTGGGTGCTGGCTCGCGGAGCGGGTGGGGCGCGTCGCCACCTACCGGGCGGGCTGCCTGCTCATCGCGCTCGGAGCCGTGCCGGCCTACGCCGCGCTCGCGTCGCACGCGGCGCCGTTATGGGCGCTGCTCATGCTCGTCGGCCTCGGCGCATCGCTCACGCACGGCACCTTCGCCGCCCTGCTCGCGGACCTGTTCCCGCCCGAGGTGCGCTTCACCGGCGTAGGCGTGGCGCTCAACGTGGGAGCGCTGCTGAGCGGCGCGACGCCCTTCCTGGCGACCGTGCTGCTGGCGTCGCTGGGCTGGGCCGCGTCGCCCGGACTGCTTGTCCTCGCGGCAGCGGTTGTGGGCCTCGTCGCCACCGCTTGGCTGCCGCGTTACGCCGGGCGCCTTGCAGGACGACCCGGAAGCGCCGCGGACACGTCGCCCTCGCCGGCCGGGTCGCTGCGGGACGTCTCACTCAACGTCCGCCCGACTAACTAGGCCGTAGTTGATCGCGGTGATATCCTGGTCCAGCGTGCTGACCCGCGCGTAGCCGACGTTCGCCACAGCCGACCTGTCCGTTTTCTCGTACGTGTGCCAGGGGTGGCGGACAGCTACCTTTGCACGCCGAAGCGGAAGATCGTCGTGCTGCTGAACGCCTGTCCCGGCCTGAGCTCCGTCGTCGGGAAGGCGGGGTGGTTCGGGCTGTCGGGAAAGTGGTGCGTTTCCAGCGTGAACGAGGCATACTTGCCGTAGCGGCCTCCGGTGCCGCTGTAGGACCCGTCGAAGTAGCCGGCGGTGTAAATCTGCACGCCCGGCTCGGTGGTCCAGCAGTCCAGCGTGCGCCCGCTTCCGGGGTCGTAGGCGTGCACGGCACGCTGGGGCTGCGCGGGGTCGCCCTGCTTGTTCAGCACCCAGTACTGGTCGTAGCCGTCCGCGATGGCGAGTTGCCCGTCCTTGTCGTGGATGCGCGCGCCAATCGCGGCTGGCGTGCGGAAGTCGAACGGGGTGCCTGCGACGGGAGCGGGCTGCCCGAGCGGGATTTGGCTCTGGTCGAGCGGCAGGTACTGGTCTGCGTCAACGGTGAGAACCTGTCCCAGCACGCCGCCGGGCGACCCGGCGCCGGCAAGGTTGAAGTTCATGTGGTTTGAAAGCGCGAGCACCGTGGCTTTGTCGGTCACCGCCTCGTAATGGATGGTGAACGCGCCGTCGTCGGACAGGGTGTAGGTGACGGCCACCTGCAGCGTGCCGGGATAGCCTTCCTCGCCGTCGGGGCTGGTGTAAATTAGCCATACGCTGACGCTTTGGCCCGCCGTGGCTTGGGGCTGCACGGCCCAAACCCGCTTGTCGAACCCCTTTTTGCCCCCGTGGATTGTGTGCGGTGGGTAAGGGAGGGAGATTTGATGCTCGCGGCCATCCAGCGTGAAGCGGCCCCGGGCGATCAAGTTGGCATAGCGCCCCAGGATCGCGCCGAAGTACAGCCCGCCGTCCGCGTTCTTGGTTTCGTAGTCGCGCAACGTCGGAAAGCCGAGCACGACATGCCCAGGGCGGCCTTGCCGGTCCGGCGCCGTCACGTCGGTGACGGCGCCGCCGTAGCTCATGAAGCTCACGCTCACGCCGCGGCTTGCGGCCATGGTGTAGCGGGTGACGGGTTTGCCATCCAGCGTCGTGCCGAACGGCGCGCTGACCAGCGACGCGGCCCCGGCGTCCCATACCGGGCTTGCCAGCAGCAACGCGAGGCACAGGACTGCCGAGGTCCGCCGACCGGCGTGCCTGTCAAGCGGGCCTTCCAGGACCGGCAAACCTATATGACCGGGCACAGGTTGCCGTCCACGTTGATGGCTGTGCCGGTGACGTAGCTGGCCAGGTCGGACGCCAGGAAGCATGCCACGTTGGCGAACTCCTCCGCGGTGCCGACGCGGCCCAGCGGGATGCCCGCCGCCATCCCGGCCAGGAACGCCTCGTAGGGCTGGCCGTCCTGCCGCGCCCGGCGGACCCACTGGTCGCTTTCGATCAGCCCCACATGAAGCGAGTTCACCAGGATGTTGTGGGCAGCGCCCTCTCCCGCCAGCACCTTGGTGAGCGCCATGCCGGCGGCACGGGACACCGCCGTGGGCGCGGTGCCCGCCTTCGGCGCCTTGGCGAGGCTGTTCAGCACGTTGATGATCCGCCCCCAGCGCCGCTCCGCCATCCCCGGCCAGGCCAGCCGCGCCAGCCGGATGGCCGCGAACAGCTTGAGGTTGAGGTCAGCCTGCCAAACCTCGTCGGTGATGGAGGCGAACGCGCCGGTCTGCGAGCTGCCCGCGTTGTTCACCAGGATGTCCACGCGCCCGAACGCCTGCAGGACCTCGCCATAGGCGCGCGCCACCTCGTCGGCCCGCGACACGTCGCAGGGCACGACATGCACCCGGCCCCTGGCCGACGCCTGCACGATGCCCCGCGCCTCGTCCAGCACGTCCGTCCGGCGCGCAAGCATCGCCACGTCGGCCCCGCTTGCGGCCATGCGGACAGCGATGGCGAGGCCGATCCCCTTGCTGCCGCCTGTGACCAGGGCAACCCGGCCGTCCAGCTTCGCCTCCATCACGCCTTCCGGTGCAGCAGGTGGACCGTCATGGCCGGCGCACGCAGGCGTGGGCGCCGTCCAACAGGAAAAACGGGCTTTTTCACCCTCACTGCCCCCCAACCACGCGCAGCGATGCCGGCGGCCCGGGCAGCGGCATGTCGCGCCGCCCGGCAACAACCCCGTTCGCGCCGACGGCCAGGATCGAGAGCGTGCTGTTCCCGTAGTTGCCGACATAGATGAACCGGCCGTCTGGCGACATGCCCACGCTTTCGGGCAGAGGGCCGACCTCGCTGGCGCCCACCACGGATACGCCCTGGGCCGTGAGGCTCAGTATTTCCACGCCCCCGTTGTCGCGGCGGTACCACGCACCCGGCGGCGCGTCGTAGCTCCCTTGCAGCGAGGTCACGACCGCCAGGCCGCCCAACGGGCTGATGGCGAGCCCCTCGGGCGCGTCGCCGACGGTGACATGCTGCACCACCCGCGCCGGGTTGTCCGCCAGGTCGATGAGTGTCACGCTGTCGGCGTTGCCGTCCGAGCCTCCCAGGGTTCCGAAGTTGTTCACGAGCGCGCGCCTGCCGTCCGGCGTGACCGCGATGTTCCAGGGGTAAAGCCCAACCGGCAGGTCTTGCTTGTTGTCGGTCAGCTTGCCCTAGGGGCTGATGGAGAGCTGTGCAACCTTGTGGGCGAGAAGCTTGGTCACGAGCGCGCGCTTGCCGTCCGGCGTGATCGCGACCGCGTTGACCACGTCGCCCATCGGAAGCGTGTCGGTGACGGTCACGCTCTTGCCGCGGATCGAGAGCACCGTGATCGACTTGCCCGCCCGGTTTGCGACAAGGGCGAACCTCCCGGTTCGGTCGATGGCGAGACCGGATGGCTGGGCACCCACCTTCACGGTATCGATCATCCTGATCGGCCGCGCTGCCAGGTCAACCACGAACAGTTCGTCAGCCGGGGTGTTCTCCCACCCCGATCCGTCCGCCTTGCGCTTCGCGTGCACGGCGTTCGCGACCAGTGCCAAGCCCTGGTCCGGCGTGATCGCGAGGTTGGTGGGCGGACCGGTAAGCGAGTTCTCAAGCGCAAGCTCACCGATCAACGCGGGTGCCGCAGGGTCCTTGAGGTCAAACAGGAGGAACCGGTCATGACCGGGTTCGAGCGTGTCGCGTTTTCCGCCAACGCCGTCGAACTTGCGGTCCACTCCGATCACCATCAGCTGCGCATGGGCCGGGCTTGCCGAGACGACGCCGAGCAGGCAGGCGACAGCCACCCCCACGCTGGCGATGCGCCTGCCACAGCATGCTCTGGAACGTGACGGTGTCATGGGAACCTTCCAAGCAGCGGCGACGCTGGTGGTAGAATGCTGAGCTGGGCGGGCCAGCATGGCGCCCGCCCTACCCTCCCGTTGTGCGAACGCCGGCGGTCAGGCCCGGCGCACGTAGGCGTAGCGGTGGGCCAACCACTTCGTGCCGGTGCCGTCGGCCAGCATGAAGAACTGGTCCTTCACCTCCCGGTCCGGCTCGCCATAGGTGATGGTCTGCGTCATCCGCAACATCTGGCCGGTCACGTCCGCCTCAGGGCCGGCGACCGCGAAGGGAGCGAAGGTGAGCTCTATCCTGCCGTTCTCGCCGCGCTCGAAGCTCCAAGCCGACATGATCCCGACCGGGGCGCGCATCTCCATCGAGACGTAATCCCACCGGCCCTCCACTCGGTTGAAGTGCAGGTAGTCGATCCGCTTGATGTCCCGGCCAGCCGTGTCGTCCGCCGGGCGCAAGAACTCCTGGAACATGGACCCGATCATGCGCCGCTCGGCCACAAGGCCCGTCGTCACGGACGGCGCGGCGCCGGGCCGGTCCCAAACGGTTTCCGTCATGTCCCACAGCCCGGCGCGCTGCGCCATCGCCTGGTTCTCCGGCCCAAGCTCGTTCAGGCGCGCCGAAGCCGAGGGCGGCGTTGCCTGGGCAAGGGCAGCAACAGGTGTCACGACGGAGCCGATAGCGGCTCCAAGCAAGATGCGGCGTTCAAACATAGTGGACCTCAAAGGAGAATGGCGCAGGCGGATGCCGCGCCTCATGGGAGCAACGCTTCGTTTCACGAACCTTGGATCACGCCGGCTGGGCGGCGAAGTAGCCAATCTCCCAGTCAAGAAGGTTGGGGTTCTCCCAGCCGGGATAGGCGGCGATGAGCCTTGGCTTGAGTTCGGCGATGATCTGGTTTGGCGCCCGCCCGGCTTGCCGGAGCGCGCGGACCTCCTGGCCGACAGCCTCGATGTGGGACGCAAGGTTCCGCGCGATCCGGACATCCCCCAAGTCGCCGTGCCCCGGCACGATTACGGCCGGGTCGAAGCGCTCGAACCCTTTCAGGACCGCCACCCACCGCGCGCTGTCCACGTCCACGTCTTCAGGCGGGAACCACGGGAGGATCGGGAACATGCGTTCCTCGATCAGGTCGCCGGCGAACAGGATGCGCTCCTGCGGCAAAAAGACGACCTGGTCGCCGCGGGTGTGAGCCGTGCCCCAGGTGCGAAGCTCCACCATGCGGCCGCCCAGGTCGATCTGTGCGCTCGGCCCGTCATACACGACGTGCGGCATGACGATCTTCGTGCCGTCCAGCGCGTCCGCCGCGGCCTTGCTCTGCGTTTTCCGGAACAGGCCGATGTAGCGCTCCCCGCTCTCCTGCAGCTCATCACGCTGGACGCGGTTGTAGATGATCGTCGCGTCAGGCCGGAACGCTTGGGCGCCATAGCCGTGTTCCGGATGGAAATGGGTGAGGGTCAGCAGCAGGCGGCGCGGGCCGGCAAGGCGCCGGGCAAGGTCCAGCACCCGCTCGCCGTTGGCCGGCCCCAGCCCGGTGTCCACCACCAGGGCGGCATCCTGGCCCAGGATGATGCCGATGTTGGGCACGAGCCAGGTGCGGTGATCCCCGATGACCCATACGCCGGCCGCGATCTCGCGCAGGTTCGATGTGTCCACGGTCGGGGAACGGGGATCGGACACCTGCGCCGCTGCAGGCTTGGCAAGGGCGCCAACCAGCGCTGCCGTTGCGGCTGTGGCTAGGACACGGCGAGACAGGGAGGCCATGTGTTTTCTCCTTAAGCGGGGGCGTCGTATGTGCCTGGGCTGTTCGGCGTTGCCCGCCACTCCGGCGCACGCTCCTTGACCGTCTCGGTCAGGGCTTGGCGCACACCCTGGATATCGTAGTCCTTGCAGTAGCCGGGCGATCCGGGCTGTTGGCGCCATGAGGCGTCGATCATCCCGGCGTCCACGGCGTCGAAGCCGATCTCGTCGATGAGGCCCATGACCGTGACCTTTGCATCCGGTTCATCGCCTGCGACCGCAAGCGCGATGCGGCCAGGCGTGCCGGCGGGCTTGCCATTCTCCAGCAGGTGCGCCGCAAAGATCGTGTTGAATGCCTTGATGACGGGATGCCCAAGCCGCTGCTCGACCCACCCGCTTTCCGTCAGCCCTGCCTCGATGTCGCTGAGCCGGCCGTCACGCTGTTGCGGGTAGTAGTTGCTGGTGTCGATGACGATCATGCCTGGGGGCGCGTTGGCAAAAAGCCCCGGCGGCAAACCCTCGATCTGCTTGAGCGGGATTGCGACGACGACAACGTCGTTCCCGCGCGCCGCCTCCTCGACGGATGCGGCGTGCGCCCCTGTCTCCTGGGCCAGACTCGCGAGCGACGCGGGACCGCGCGAGTTGGCGACGCTGACCTCATGCCCGGCGGCGCGGAAGCGGCGCGTTAGCGCCCCGCCAATGTTGCCTGAGCCGATAATTCCGATCTTCATCAGGTTGCTTCCTTTGTTGGCATCAGGGTGGCTGGCAGGCACGGGTTGATGGGGTGCAAAGGAACGTCGCAGCCCTCTTCGCATCCGGCGCTTCCTCCTGTGGTCGCAACGATACGCTGCGACACGACGGCCGTGGCAGCTTCGGAAATCACCTATCCCTTTCCAATGCCGACGCTGCTGGGCGAACGGGGTCCGCGCGGGTTGCTGGCTATGGCTTGGCGCACTGTCCCGATGACGCCAATCCGAGCTTGCCTTCCGAACTTGGTTGCCATCCGGCTCATAGATAATTTGCCGTGATCTTGTGATAAATGGCGGTCTGAATGTGGGTCTCGACACCAGGAGTAGGGAATGGATCGGCTGGCGAGCATGGCCGCCTTTGTAAGGGCTGCAGACGCCGGCTACTTTTTGCCGCGGCCGCAAGCGCGCTCGGCATCTCACCGCAGATGGTGGCCAAGCACGTCCTGTTCCTCGAAGCCCGTTTGGGTGCGCGCCTGCTCAACAGGACCACGCGGCGCCAAAGCCTGACGGAGATCGGCCGCACCTATCACGAGCGCTGCAAGCTGGTGCTGGCCGAGGCCGAGGCGGCGGACTCCCTGGCGCACGAGGCCAAGACGGCGCCGCGCGGACGGCTCCGAGTCAATGCGCCCGTGACCTTTGGCGCGCACAGCCTCGTCCCGCTGGTCACTCGCTACTTGCGGCGTTACCCGGACGTGGAGATCGACCTCGTGCTCGGCGACCGGTACGTGAATTTGGTCGAAGAAGGATACGAGGCCGTGTTCCGCATTGGTCCGTTGGCCGACTCCGGCCTGATGGCGCGCGCGCTCTCACCGTTCCGTCTCGTCGCCTGTGCGTCCCCCGCCTACCTGCGCGAACGAGGGACGCCGGTGACGCCCGTTGACCTGAAAGACCACGAGTGCCTGGGCTATGCGTCCTGGTCCGGCTCTGCCGTGACCGAATGGCGCTTCGTCCGTGAAGGCCAGGTCCACGACGTTCACGTCCGGGGCCGCCTGCGGATCAACGACACCACGGCGCTGCTGTCTGCCGCCCTGGACGGCTTCGGCATTGTCCTCATCGCGGCGGACCTGGCGCGCGGGGCGCTGTCGGCGGGGCAGCTCGTCAAGATCCTGCCTGGCTTCGAGGCGCCATCCCAACCGATGCACTTGCTGTATCTCGCCGACCGCCGACAAACCCCGAAGCTGCGGAGCTTCATCGACGCTGCCGTCCAGGAGTTCGGGCTGCATGGCGCAGCGGCCGGCGTTGCATGAGGCTAACCCCTTTCGCCAGCCAAGGTTATGCTTCAGCCGAATGCGTCAAAACAATAGCATGACCGTCAAGTGTTCATCGCGTCGAAGAAGTCCTGGTTGGTCTTGCTGTACTTCAGCTTGTCCAGCAGGAAATCCATCGCGTCCGTCATGCCCATTGGACCCAAAATGCGGCGCAGCACCCACATCTTGGACAGCGTGCCGCGCTCCACCAACAGCTCCTCCTTGCGGGTGCCGGACTTGGTGATGTCGATGGCGGGGAAGGTGCGCTTGTCCGACAGCTTGCGGTCCAGGATGATCTCGCTGTTGCCGGTGCCCTTGAACTCCTCGAAGATCACCTCGTCCATCCGGCTGCCGGTGTCGATCAGGGCGGTGGCGATGATGGTCAGGCTGCCGCCTTCCTCGATGTTGCGCGCGGCGCCGAAGAACCGCTTGGGCCGCTGAAGCGCGTTCGCGTCCACGCCGCCGGTCAGCACCTTGCCGGAGGACGGCACCACCGTGTTGTAGGCGCGGGCCAGCCGGGTGATGCTGTCGAGCAGGATCACCACGTCGCGCTTGTGCTCAACCAGGCGCTTGGCCTTTTCCAGCACCATCTCGGTGACTGCGACGTGCCGTGTCGCCGGCTCGTCGAAGGTGCTGGCGACGACCTCGCCCTTCACCGTGCGGGACATGTCGGTGACTTCCTCCGGCCGCTCGTCGATCAGCAGCACGATGAGGAAGATCTCGGGGTGGTTGGCGGAAATGGCCGTGGCGATGTTTTGCAGCATCACGGTCTTGCCGGTGCGCGGCGGCGCCACGATCAGCGCGCGCTGGCCCATGCCGATGGGCGCGATCAGGTCGATCACCCGCGGCGTCATGTCCTTGCCCGGCCCCTTGGCGACCGAGACGAAGTTCTCGACCTCCATCTTCAGCTTGCGGTCGGGATACAGCGGGGTGAGGTTGTCGAAGTTGATGCGGTGCTTCACCGCGTCCGGCGGCTCGAAGTTGATGGTGTTGACCTTGAGCAGCGCGAAGTAGCGCTCGCCGTCCTTCGGGGCGCGGATTTGCCCTTCCACCGTGTCCCCGGTGCGCAGCGCGAAGCGGCGGACCTGGTTGGGGCTGATGTAGATGTCGTCCGGGCCGGGCAGGAAGTTGGCCTGGCTGCTGCGCAAGTATCCAAAGCCGTCCGGCAGGATTTCGAGCGTTCCCTCGCCGTAAATGGCCTGGTCGTTGTCGGCCAGGTTCTTCAGGATCGCGAACATCATGTCCTGCTTGCGCAGACTGGACGCGTTCTCGATTTGTAGGGATTCGGCGAAGCTCAGAAGATCGGCCGGTGTCTTGGCCTTGAGTTCGGCGAGGTGCATGGTGTCGCCTCAAAGATAGGACTAAAGAAGCATCGTGCCGGCCAAGTGCCCTACAGGGGGCGAAGGCAGGCGCTGCTCCATCGGGAGGGGAAGAACAGGGCCGCAAGGCCGCCAGTTCCTAGAAGGGGACGAGGGAAGGGCCTTCCCTCGACCACACCCACTTGGCACCCACGCCGGGCCACGTCAAGCTTTATTAGAATGGCTTCACGATCACCATCACGACCGCCACGACCATAAGCAGGGTCGGCACCTCGTTGGCGACCCTGTAATAACGGTGCGGCTTCTGATTGCGGTCCTCAAGGAATTGCTTCCGCCACTTGCCGGCTGCCCCCTGGAACCCCGTCATCAGCAGCACGGCCACCAGCTTCACGTGCCACCAGTTGAAGCCGGACCAGTCCACCACGCCAGGCGTCAGCACCAGCAGCGTGCCGAACAGCCAAGTCGCCAGCATGGCCGGCGCCATGATCTGCTTCAGCAGACGCCGCTCCATCACCTTGAACCGCTCGCTCTCGATGGAGCCGCGCACCAGGCCGCAATGATAGACGAACAGCCGCGGCAAATAGAAGATGCCGGCCATCCAGGCGATCACCGAAATGACATGCAGCGCCTTGGTCCAGGGATAGACGTACGCCAGCGCCGCAATGGTCATGCCGCGAGGCGCATCGCCACGCGGAACAGGGCGGGCAACTCACTGAGCGACCGGATGGGATGCGCGCCGAGCGTCCGCAACGCCGCGCCGTCCCCGTGCGGATCGAGGCCAATGCAGGCCATGCCGGCAGCGATGGCGCCACGCACGCCGGGCAGGCTGTCCTCGACCACGACGCAGGCGCCGGGCGGCACTCCCTCGGCCGCGGCGGCGGCCAGGAACACGTCCGGCGCGGGCTTGCCGGCCGGCACGTCTTCGGCGCTGTGCAACCGGCCCTGCACCAGCCGGTCCAGCCCGGTGCGGCCGAACTTCGCCCGCATCTCCGCATGGGAGGAGTTGGACGCCACGCGGAACGGCAAGCCCAGCGCCGTCGTGGCGCGCAACGCGTCGGCAACGCCGGGCATCGGCTCAGACTCATGCGTCATCACGGTGACGATCCGGTCCCGCAGCGTCGCCACCCAGCCCGGCGGAACCGGCCGGCCCAGATGCGCCTCAATGACCGGCAGCATGTCCGGCAGGGTATGGCCCACGAAGCGCGCCATGCTCTCGTCCGTGGTCATCGGCCAGCCGAGCTTGGTGATCTCCTCGGCGACTGTGCGGTTGGACGGGCCTTCGCTGTCCACCAACACGCCGTCGCAGTCGTAAATCACCAGGCGCAGCGGCTGTGGGGTCAACTGACCAGGTCCAGCGCCGGAACCGCCGCCGCCGCGCCGGCCCGGGCATGCGGGCAGTCGCCACACGGCTTCGGACAGGTGCGGCCGCCCACGAAGCTGCACAGCCCAGGGCCGCGACCGAGCGTGGCGCGCACCAGCTCCGCCAGCGCCTCGATGAAGCCCGGGTCGCTGTTCTGCGCCGGGCAACGGAAGTAGCCCGGCACGCCCTTATGCTCCGCCAGCTCCCGGTACTCGACATCAAGTTCCACCAGGGTCTCCGAGTGCTCGGACACGAAGGCGATCGGCACCACCAGGATCGCGACCTTGTCGTGCGCCGCCCGCTCGATTTCGACCTCGGTGCTGGGGTCGATCCACTTCTGCGGCGTCGCACGGGACTGGTAGCACACGGCATGGTCGAGGTCCGGCTGATCCAGCGCCCGCACCACGGCGGCGACGGTGCGCTCCACCTGGAACTGGTAGGGGTCGCCCGCCTTGATGATGCTCTCCGGCAGCCCGTGCGCGGAGAACAGCACGCGCAGCTCGGTCTCCGGCGGCAAGCTGGCGCGCGCCTCGTCATACGATTTCCGCACCTGGGCGGCGGCGGCGCGGGTGAAGCCTGAATCGGAGTGGTAGCAGCATAAGGTGCTGGTCGGCTTAATCAGCCCGGCCTGCGCCGCCGCCTCCCGCCAGGCGGTCAGGCTGCTGCCAGTCGTGGTGGTGGAGTACTGCGGATACAGCGGCACCAGCACGACCTCGTCCGGGTCCCACGCCTTCACGTCCCGCGCGGCGGCCAGGCTGAACGGGTGCCAGTAGCGCATGGCGACGAAGCAACGCACGTTCATGTCGGGCATCGCTGCCTCGAGCGACCGGGCCTGCTGTTCCGTCAGCTCCAACAACGGGGATTTGCCGCCGAGGATGGCGTAGTTGGCGCTGGCTGCCTTGACCCGGGCCAGCGCGATGATCCGCGCGAGCCAGGGGCGCACGAAGAACGGCACGCGCAGGATGGCCGGGTCCTTGAACAGGTTGACCAGGAACGGCCGCACGGAGGCGGGCTTGTCCGGTCCGCCAAGGTTGAACAGGACAATGGCGACTTTTGGGAAGGTGTCACGCTGGGGCATGGCTACCTAGTTGGCTGGCGACGGGGCACCGTCAAGCGGCCCGCACCATGGCGACCAGCGCCGCGACGTGCTCGGGCGGCGTTTGCGGGATAATGCCGTGGCCCAGGTTGAAAATATGCGGCCGGCCGCGCACCGCGTCCAGCACGGTCGCGACCTCGGCCGCCAGCGCTTCGCCGCCGGCAACCAAGGCAAGAGGGTCGAGGTTGCCCTGAGTCGCGATGTGCGCCGGCACCAGGCCGGTCGCGACGTGCATTTCGGCGCCGGTGTCGAGCGCTACGGCGTCCACGCCGGTGCCCATGGCATAAGCGCCGACCTGCACGCCAGCCAACCGTGGGAAGCCGATGATGGGCGTGCCGGGGTGCCGGGCGCGCACCGCGTCCACGATGCGCTTGGTGGGCGCGATGACGTGGCGCGCGAACAGCCGCGGCGACAGCACGCCGGCCCAGCTATCGAACAACATCACGACCTCGGCGCCGGCGTCGATCTGCGCGGACAGGTACTCGACGGTGGCATGCGCCAGGGCGTCGATCAGCCCGTCGAACAGCGCCGGGTCGGCGTGGGCCATGCGGCGGATTTGCACGAAGTCCTTGGAGCCGCCGCCCTCGACCATGTAGCAGGCCACGGTGAACGGACTGCCGGCGAAGCCGATCAGCGTGGTCTCGTTCGGCAACCCGGCCTTGGTGCGCCGCACCGTCTCCAGGATGGGCGTGATGGCGCCGGCGACTCGCGCCGGGTCAAGCGCCGTCACGTCGGCGGCGCAAGTGAGCTTCGGCAGCACCGGCCCCTCGCCCTCCTTGAACGCCAGGCCGTAGCCGAGCGCCCAGGGCAGCATCAGGATGTCGCTGAACAGGATGGCGGCGTCGAAGCCATAGCGGCGGATGGGCTGCAGCGTGACCTCGGCCGCGAGCGCCGGGGTGGTGCACAGGCTGATGAAGTCGCCGGCCTGGCTCCGAAGCTCGCGGTACTCGGGCAGGTAACGCCCGGCCTGGCGCATGAGCCAAAGCGGCGGCGGCCACACGGCCTCGCCGGCCAGCGTGCGCAAAACGGCCTTGGTCATTCAGGGTCCTTCAATAGAAAAGGAATCTTAAGAGAGTCTTATGGGGTAGCTGTTAGGGGCTGTGAGTCATGTGGTACCCGGTGTCTGCCGCGTTACCCACACGATGTCCACAGGCTTGTAGCCGCGCAACCCTCGGAAGGCGTTCATGGAATCCTAGGGTACCCCAGTACGCTGTGAGTCGGCCCGCTCGTTCGTCCCCCGTACCGGCAAATCCGCGACTCATCCCCGCTTCTTATGACTCGCCTGCGTGTTTTGCCTGACAGGGGCGGTTATCCCCGGTATTCACGCAAGATGGAAACGCGACTCAACCTGCATCTCGTGTCCGACGCCACCGGCGAAACGCTGAACAGCATCGCCCGCGCCACCGTCTCGCAGTTCGAGGCGGTGACCATCAACTATCACCGCTGGAGCCTGATCCGCACCCGGTTCCAGTTGCACCGCGTGCTGGAGGGCATCGAGGCGGAACCCGGCCCGGTGCTGTCCACCGTCATCGACAAGGCGCTGAGCAACGACCTCGCCACCACGTGCCAGCGGCTCGGCGTCTCCGTGGTGAATGTGCTCGACCCGGTGCTGGGGCTGCTGCAGGACCATTTCGGCACCCGGGCGCAGGCGCGGCCGGGGCGGCAGTACGTGCTGGACGCGGACTACTTCCGGCGGATCGACGCCATGCACTACGTGCTGGCGCATGACGACGGCCAGGCGCAGGCCGGCATCTCGTCCGCCGACGTGGTGCTGGTCGGCGTATCCCGCAGCAGCAAGACGCCGACCTCGTTCTACCTGGCGAACCGCGGCATCAAGGCGGCGAACGTGCCGCTGGTGCCGGGCACGCCGGACCCGCCGGGCCTGGCTGCGCCGGTGTGCCCCGTCATCGGCCTCACGCTCGACGCGGCGGCGTTGATCGAAATCCGGCGGCACCGGCTGAAGCTGATCGCCGCCGGCAGCGACACCGGCCGGGTGCGGCAGAACGCCGGCGACTACGTGGACGTGGAGGCGGTGCGGGCCGAGCTGCTGTGGGCCCGGCGCCTGTGCACCCGCCGCGGCTGGCCAGTGATCGACGTGACCCGGCGCTCCATCGAGGAGACTGCCGCAACCATGATCCAACTGATGGACGCCTGGCACGAACGGCGGCGCAAGCAAGCGGCCCAATGACTCAGCCGAACTTGCCGCAGATCGTGCTCGCCAGCCAGTCCACGGCGCGGGCGGCGCTGCTGGAGGCGGCCGGGTTGCGGTTCGAGGCCTGGCCGGCGCGGATCGACGAGGCGGAAGTGAAGCGCGCCATGCACGCGGAGGGCGCGAGCGCCGCCGACACCGCGCTCGCGTTGGCCGGATACAAGGCACGGCGCATCCGCGACCCGGACGCCTTGGTGATCGGGGCGGACCAACTGCTCGTGTGCGAGGGCGCATGGTTCGACAAGCCAGACGGGATGGACGGCGCGCGGGAACACCTGCGGCGCCTGCGCGGACGGGAGCACCGGCTGGTCACGGCGGTGGCGTGCCATCGCGGCGGGACCGAGGTGTGGCGTCACGTCGCCGAGCCGCGGCTGCACATGCGGGCATTCAGCGACGCGTTCCTGGAGCATTATCTGGCGGCCGAGGGCGACGCCATCCTGGGCTGTGTCGGCGCTTACCGGCTGGAAGGGCGCGGCGTGCAGCTGTTCGACCGGGTGGACGGCGAGCACTCGGCCATCCTGGGCCTGCCGTTGCTGCCACTGCTGGCGTTCCTGCGCGGACACGGGGCGCTGCTGGTTTAGCGCCCGGCGTTGCACACTTAAAGATATCCTTATATACCGCCGCGCAAAGCAAGGAACCCGGCATGCCCGACGTGAACGTCACCCACGACTACAAGGTCCGCGACATCGGATTGGCCGATTGGGGCCGCAAGGAAATCCTCATGGCCGAGGACGAGATGCCCGGCCTGATGGCGCTGCGCCAGGAGTACGGGCAGTCGAAGCCACTCGCGGGGGCAAGAATTGTCGGCTCCCTGCATATGACCATCCAGACCGCCGTGCTGATCGAGACGCTGACTGCGTTGGGCGCTACCGTCCGCTGGTCAAGCTGCAACATCTTCTCGACCCAGGACCACGCCGCCGCCGCGGTGGCCGTCGCCGGCACGCCGGTGTTCGCCTGGAAGGGCATGACCGAACAGGAGTTCTGGGACTGCATCGAGGCCACCGTGCGCGGCCCGGACGGCTGGGCGCCGAACATGATCCTGGACGACGGCGGGGACCTCACCAAGCTGATCCATGAGAACCACCCGGACCTGCTGCCCGGCATCAAGGGCCTGAGCGAGGAAACCACCACCGGGGTGCACCGCCTGTGGGAGATGGCCAAGGCCGGCACGCTCAAGGTTCCCGCCATCAACGTGAACGACAGCGTGACCAAGTCGAAGTTCGACAACCTGTACGGCTGCAAGGAAAGCCTGGTGGACGCGATCCGCCGCGGCACCGACGTCATGATGGCTGGCAAGGTCGCGGTCGTGGCAGGCTACGGCGACGTGGGCAAAGGTTCCGCCGCCAGCCTCAAGAACGGTGGCTGCCGGGTGCTGGTGACCGAGGTTGACCCAATTTGCGCATTGCAGGCGGCGATGGAGGGGTTCGAGGTCGTGACCATGGAGGACGCCGCCCCGCGCGGCGACATCTTCGTGACCGCGACCGGCAACGTGGACGTGCTGACGGTGGACCACATGCGTGCGATGAAGAACCGCGCCATCGTCTGCAACATCGGCCACTTCGACAGCGAGATCCAAATCGAGGGCCTGCGCAACTTCCGTTGGGAGAACGTGAAGCCGCAGGTAGACGAGGTGGTGTTCCCGGACGGCAAGCGGCTGATCGTGCTAAGCGAGGGGCGTCTGGTGAACCTTGGCAACGCGACGGGACATCCGAGCTTCGTTATGTCCGCGTCGTTCACCAACCAGGTGCTGGCGCAGATCGAGCTGTGGACTGCGCCGCCGGGCAAGTATGAGAACCAGGTTTACACGCTGCCGAAGCAACTGGACGAAAAAGTGGCGGCGCTGCACCTCGCCAAGGTCGGCGCGGCATTGACCAAGCTCACGCCGAAGCAGGCGGAGTATATCGGCGCGCCGGTGTCAGGCCCGTTCAAGCACGACCTGTACCGCTACTAGGATGGAGACGGCCGCCTACGCCATCGGGCTGGTGGCGGCCGCTTGCCTGCTGGGCGGGATGGTGTTTTTCGGCGCGGTCATGGCGCCGTTGGTGTTCACCCGCCTGGACGCGCCCACCGCCGGGCGGCTGATCCGGGCGACCTTCCCGCGTTATTACTTGTATGTTCTGGTCGCCGCCGCGCTCGGCGCCGTGGGCCTGGCGTGGCGGGACCCGTGGTGCGCCGCCGCCTTGGCCATCGTGGCGCTGCTGACGGTGTGGCTGCGCCAGGGCCTCATGCCGCGCATCAACGTCTTGCGTGACGCCGAGCTGTCCGGGGACGCCGCCGCCAAGCCACGGTTCGACCGCCTGCACCGCATGTCGGTTGGGCTGAACCAAGTCCAGTTATTCGTGGTGCTGGCCGTCTTGGTGCGAATCGCCATTCGGTGATTGCAGCGTCGTCCTCCGTTATGAGGTTGGTGCGCGCGCAGGCGCCGCCCTGGCGCGGGGGACGCGACAGCGCAGCGCGAAGCGATGGGATAGCGCCGCCACAGCCCTACCCCGCGTCGAGCAGGATCGAGGCCTGCTCCGCGAGGCTGCGCTGCGCCAGGGTCAACCGGTCTACGGAGCACCCCGCGGCGGCGGTCGAGAGGGTGATGTAGAACTCGTTGCCGACGCTGCCGTGGAAGCGGTCCTCGCGCAGCCGGGTCTCGCCCACGGCGTGCAGGTCGTGCGCGATCAGGCGGAAGCTTGACGGCACGAACCGCCAGACGTGGACGTCCTGGTACGCCGGCGTCGCGCACGCCGAGGCGTAGGCGTCGCGCGCCGCCTGCAGCGGGGCAAAGAAGCGCAGCGGCCGCGCGTCGGCCGGCCCCCAGCCGATCGCGTCGTCCCGCACCGCGTTGTAGGCTACATCGTCGAACACCGCGCCCGGCGTCGGCCGGGTCCGCCGGTCCAGGTGCGCCTGCAGCACCGCCCCCGTGCTGGCCAGCGGCAGCAGCACGTCGAAGCAGTGCCGCTTGTCCGGCACCGCCAGCAGCAGCACGCCGGCGGGCCGCAGCAGCGCCTCGCACGATTTCAGGAACCCAAGCAGGTCCGGCGTGTGCTCGATGACGTGGGACGCGACGACGTAGTCAAACGCGCCCGGCTGCCCGACCGCCTCCAAAAGGCCCCGGCCGCCGTCCAGCACGTGGTCCACCGCCTCGATCCGCGCCACGTCCACGTGCGGGTTGCCGCGGTATTTCTCCCGCAGGCCCTCCGCGTCGGTGTAGTCGGCGGTTTCTACCCGGAAGCCCGCCGCCTTGGGCACCAGCGGGTTGTAGCCCGGCCCGATCTCAAGCCCGCGCCCCTCCAGGGGCAGCATCGACTGCAACAAGGCTGTCCTGTGGTCCATAAGCACGCGCGTCCCGAATGTTCCCGCAGCCCCGCAGCGCAGCGCGTCGGCTGCCTGTTTGCAACCTATCCGTGCCAGCGGGTCGCGGACAGTTGTAGGCAGGGCCGGGCCAATCCGCCATGCTGTTCCGCCCCGCCATCTGCGCAAGGAGCCTCAGGTGCCCGCCATCGCCCAACTCCGCACCGGCCTGTACCGCATCCCGTTGCCGGAGGCGCTGACCGACAGCATGCACGGCACGATGCGCGCCTTCGAGCTGGTGACCGCCCGCGTGCAGGACGCCGAGGGGGCGGAGGGCGTCGGCTACACCTTCACCGTGGGCCGCAACGGCAGCGCCGTGCTGGCGACGCTGCGGGACGAGATCGCCGAGGTTGTGGCGGGCGCGGACGCCGACCTGATCGAGCATCTGTGGCAGCGCGTGTGGTGGGCGCTGCACTACGGCGGCCGGGGCGGCCCGGCGGTGCTGGCGTTGAGTGCGTTCGACATGGCGCTGTGGGACCTGAAGGCGCGGCGGGCCGGGCTACCGCTGTGGAAGCTGCTGGGCGGGCACGACCCGCGGGTGCCCTGCTACGCCGGCGGCATAGACCTGCAACTGCCGCTGGATGCGCTGCTGGCGCAAACGGACGCGAACCTCGGCCGCGGCTTCCGCGCCATCAAGATGAAGGTCGGGCGCGAACGCTTGAACGAGGACGTGGAGCGCGTGGCGGCTATGCGCGGGCACCTGGGCGCGGGGTTCCCGCTTATGGTGGACGCCAACATGAAATGGACCGCGGACCTCGCCATCCGCGCCGCCCGGGCGTTCGCGCCGCACGACCTGACGTGGCTGGAGGAGCCGATCCCGCCGGACGACGTGGCGGGCCATGCGCGCGTGGCAGCGCAGGGCGGCTTGCCCATCGCCGCCGGTGAGAACCTCCGTTCGCTATGGGAGTTCAAGGCGCTGATCGCGTCGGGCGGCGTGACGTATCCCGAGCCGGACGTCACCAACTGCGGTGGCGTCACGCCGTTCATGAAGATCGCGCACCTGGCCGAGGCGTTCGGCCTGCCGGTCACGAGCCACGGCGCGCATGACGTGACGGTTCACCTGTTGGCGGCGTGCCCCAACCGGTCCTACCTGGAGGCGCACGGCTTCGGGCTAGACCGCTACATCGCCACGCCGCTGCGGGTCGAGGACGGGGTGGCGATTGCGCCTGACGGGCCGGGCCACGGCATCGCGTTCGACTGGGACGGCCTGGAGGCGATACGGAGCTGATGTTGCGGCAATGCCCTATGCCAGGAGGCGCTGACCTGCTTGGGTGGGGCTGCGCTGCAAGGGCTTGCCCGACGATGAGCTCAATGATGTCCAAACCGGCCGGTCCGATCCGTCCGCACCCTACCTTGGGGGCGCACTACGCCGATGACGCGCTGCGCCCGCGCTTTGTGCGCGGCCTGTTCGATGAGACCGCGGCGGAGTATGACCGGATTTCGGCGCTGCTGGCGTTCGGGTCCGGCCCTTGGTACCGCCGGCGCGTCCTCCGGCTGGCCGGGTTGCGGCCCGGCATGGCGGTGCTGGACGTGGCGGCCGGCACCGGGCAGGTCACGCGCGCCGCCGCCGGGATCGTTGGCCCAGGCGGGACGGTCTATGCGGTCGAGCCGAGTGCCGGCATGTTGGCCGAGGCGCAGCGCGCGCTGCCGCCGCAGGTGATGCTGGTGCAGGGCGAAGCGGAGGCGCTGCCGTTGCAGGGCGGCACGGTGGACCTGGTGTCCATGGGTTACGCCGTGCGGCACGTTTCGGACCTGGTGGCTGCGTTCGGGGAGTACTGGCGGGTGCTGCGGCCCGGCGGCGCAGCGGTCGTCATGGAGATCGGCCCGGCGCAGCAGCGGCCGTTGCGGGCGGCGCTGGGGTTTTGGATCGGCCGGGCCGTGCCGGCGCTGCACGCCCTGTCCGGCCGTGGCCGCTACCGCCAGGCGGTCGCGCTGATGGGATACTACCGCGACACGCTGGAAGCCTGCGTCGCGCCGTCCGTGATCGAGGACGCCCTGCGCCAGGCCGGTTTCCAAGACGTGCGCTGCTCCGTCACCCTGGGCCTGTTCCGCGAGTACACCGGGCGCAAGCCGGGTTAGCGACGCCGCGTCAGCAGCAGCGGAACCCGCCCTTCGACCCGCCATAGCGCGCGTCCTGGCGGTCCCGGAAAAACTCGGCGTAGGTCATGACGGGCTGGCCGGGATGCGTGCGGCTCACGTGCGCGACGTAGGCGTCGTAGTTCGGCACCCCCACCATCAGCCGCGCGCCGTCGCAGGCGCAGCGCAGGAACGCTGACAGCCTCGACCGCTCAGCAACTGGCCTCATTCCGCGGCCACCTGGCCCGGCCCGCCGATCTCGTGCGTGGTCGAGCTTCTAGCCTGGTAGGCCGACATGCAGGCGCGGACGCCGAAATACAGGATGCCGAGCACCACCAGCACGAACAGGCCGGCGAGCGCGGCGTCAATGCGGTCGTTCAGGATGATCTGCCGCATCTGGTCGGCATCCCGGGCGGGCGCCACCAGCTCGCCCCGGCTGAGTGCGTCGGAGAAGCGCGCCGCATGGGCCAGGAAGCCCACGCGCACGTTGGGGTCGAACACCTTCTGCCAGCCGGCCGTGAGCGTGCAGACGATGAGCCAGACGGTCGGCACGATGGTGATCCAGGCGTAGCGCTCCAGCTTCATTTTAAAGATGACCACCGTGCACAGAATCAGCGCGACCGCGGCCAGCATCTGGTTCGAGATGCCGAACAGCGGCCAGAGCGTGTTGACGCCGCCCAGCGGGTCGGTCACGCCCTGGTATAGGAAGTAGCCCCACGCGCCGACGCACAGCGCGGTGGCCACGACGCTCGACCCCCAGGACGCCGTGTTGCGGAACGCGGGCACGAACACGCCCAGTAGGTCCTGGAGCATGAAACGCCCCGCCCGCGTGCCGGCGTCCACCGCCGTCAGGATGAACAGAGCCTCAAACAGGATGGCGAAGTGGTACCAGAACGCCATCAGCGCCTTGCCGCCGAGCACCGAGGCAAAGATGCTCGCCATGCCGACCGCGAGCGTGGGCGCGCCGCCCACGCGGGAGATAACGCTGGTTTCGCCCACGTCGCGGGCGGTCTCCTCGATCAGCGCGGCGGTGACCGGGAAGCCCATGCCGGTGACGGCGGCGGCGGCGCTGTCGGCGGTCGTGCCGATCACGGCGGCCGGGCTGTTCATGGTGAAGTAGATGCCGGGGTCGATGACGCTGGCGGCCACCAGCGCCATAACGGCGACGAAGCTTTCCATCAGCATGGCGCCGTAGCCGATGAAGCGGACGTCGCGCTCGTTCTCAAGCAGCTTCGGCGTCGTGCCCGAGGCGATCAGGCTGTGGAAGCCGGAGACCGCGCCGCAGGCGATGGTGATGAACAGGAAGGGGAACAGCGACCCCGACCACACCGGCCCGTTGCCGTCCACGAACTTGGTCACCGCCGGCATTTTCAGCTCGGGCGCGACGAAGACGATGCCGAGGGCCAGGGCGGCGATGGTGCCGATCTTCAGGAACGTCGAGAGGTAGTCGCGCGGCGCCAGCAGCAGCCAGACCGGGAGGATGGAGGCGACGAAGCCGTAGCCGACCAGCATCCAGCACAGTTGCGTGCCGGTGAAGGTGAAGCTTGCCGCCAGCGCCGGGTCCTCGGCGACGACCTGGCCGAAGTAGATCGCCAGCATCAGCAGGACGAAGCCGATAACCGAGACCTCGCCGATTGCGCCCGGGCGGATGAACCGGGAGTAGACGCCCATGAATAGCGCGATGGGAATGGTGGCCGAGACAGTAAAGAAGCCCCACGGGCTTTCGGCCAACGCCTTCACCACGATAAGCGAGAGCACGGCGAGGATAATGACCATAATCATGAACGTGCCGAACAGCGCGATGATGCCGGGCACCACGCCAAGCTCCGAGCGGATCAGCTCGCCGAGCGAGCGCCCGTCGCGCCGCATGGAGACGAACAGGACCATGGCGTCCTGCACCGCACCCGCGAGCACGACGCCGGCCAGTATCCACAGCAGGCCCGGCAAGTAGCCCATCTGCGCCGCAAGCACCGGCCCCACCAGCGGCCCGGCACCGGCAATGGCGGCGAAGTGATGGCCGAACAGCACGTAGCGGTTGGTGGGCACGTAGTCGAGCCCGTCATTGTTCCGCACTGCCGGCGTGGCGCGTGCCGGGTCAAGGCGCATGACGTGCTGGGCGATATACAGCGAGTAGTAGCGGTAGGCGATGAGGTAGACCGACACCGCGGCCACCACGACCCACAGCGCGTTGACCGCCTCGCCCCGTGCGGTCGCGACGGTGGCGAGGGCGCCAGCGCCCACGATGCCCAGCAGGCACCAGGGGGCATGGCGGGCAAGGGTGGTGTTCATGGCGCTTCCTCCGGCGTTCCCGCGGTCGGGGTTGGTTCCAGAGATCGTCCGCTACCCAAGCTGGCCCGGCAAATCAAATGCGCGCGCAGGCGGGCATTGCTTCTGGTTGGAATTCGTTGTCATTGACGGTGCCATCACGCCGAGCGGAACCAGCAACGCCTGCCTGTGCGGGTACTTGTCGCAGGACGGCGCGGGCACGCGGCATGGGTTCAAAGCCATAGGTGGCTGGCAGCCCCGATCCCGCCGGACGCGCCGAACGCCATGGCTGCACGGCCGGCAGGGTCCAGCATCAGGCGGCCTGCCGGGTTGCGGCGGCGAAACGACTGAGGCGGAACGGCGCCGGGTCCACGATGGGCTGGGCGCCGGCCACGAGGTCCGCCATCAGCCGCCCCGCGCCGGGGCCGATGCCGAAGCCGTGGCCGGAGAAGCCGCTGGCGAGGTGGAAGCCCGGGACCGCCTCGACCGCGGAAATGACCGGCACGCCGTCCGGCGTCACGTCGATCATGCCGCCCCAGGCGCCCGCGACCTGCATCGTGCCGAATGCCGGAAAGGCGCGGACCAGCTCGCGCCGCGCGAACGCAAGGCTGGTTTGGCTGGGCGCAGGGTCCAGCACGCGCACCGCCTCGAATGGCGAGGGCTGGTCCAGCGCCCAGCGGCGCGGGGTGCGCCACTCCTCCAGGAAGCGCCCGTCCAGCCGCAACTTCAGCTCCCGCCGGTTCTGCAGGAACGACGCGCCGAACTGCGGCAGCAGGCGGAAGCTGTCCGGCACGATTGGGGTCAGCATATTGTTGCGTTGCGCAATGGTGTAACCGCCGTCGGCGCGCTTGCGGAACGCCCACTCGTGGCCCCCCACCGTGATGTCCGGCCCGTCCATCGGCGTGGTGCGCATTACGGAGCCCAGCACCTTCAACTGTGGGAAGCCGACGCCCTGGTTGCCGCAGAACAGCCGGGACCACGCGCCGCCGGCCAGCACCACGGCGTCGCACGCGATCCGCCCGCGCTCGGTGACGACGCCGGCCACCTGGCCCGCCTGCACATCCAGGCCGCGGGCCGCGCAGCCCTCCAGCACCACCACGCCCAAGCGCCGTGCGGCGGCGGCCATGGCGGGCACCGCGTGCTGCGGCTCCGCCCGGCCGTCGCTTGGCGTATGCAGCGCGCCCACGAAGCGCAGCCCGGCGCCGGGCAGCAGCTTGGCCGTCTCGTCCGCATCCAGCAGGCGGGTGCCCACCTGGTAGTCCCGCGCGCTGTCCAGCCAGGCGGCGTGGCCCTCCAACTGCCGCGCGGTCTCGGCGACATAGGCGACGCCCGCGCGGCGGAAGCCCACGTCGGCGCCGATTCGGGCGGCCATCCGGTCCCACATGCGGACGCTCTCCATCGCGAGCGGCACCTCCGCCAGGTCCCGCCCCGTGGTACGGCACCAGCCCCAGTTGCGGCTGCTTTGCTCGGCGCCGACCCGGCCCTTTTCCAGCACGGTGACGGCCACGCCCTGCTCCGCCAGCGCCAGGGCGGTGCTGATGCCGACGATGCCCGCGCCGATCACCACGACGCCGGTGCGGCGCGGCAGCTCCGTGTCGGCGTCGATGGCGTCCAGCAGTTGCGGCATCCCGTGCGTCCCCGGTCGGTATGGGCCATGCTACGATGATATGGACATCAGGGGGAATGCGGATGGGGCGGATTGGGATGCTGCTGGCGCTGGCTTGCATGGCGGCGGGACCGGTGTCGGCGCAGGGCAGCGGGTCGGCCACGCTGGATGCGGTGCGCGGGCGTGGGCAGTTGCTGTGCGGCACGTCGGGCGAGATCACCGGGTTCTCGCTGGCCGACAGCAGGGGCGTGATGCAGGGGCTGGACGCGGATAGCTGCCGCGCCATCGCCGCCGCCGTGCTGGGCGACGCGGGCCGCATCCGCTTCGTGCCGCTGACGGCGCAGAACCGCTTCACCGCCCTGCAATCGGGCGAGGTGGACGTGCTGATCCGCAACACCGGCTGGTCGCTGACCCGGGAATCGAGCCTGGGCCTGCTGTTCGCCGCCACAAACTTCTGGGACGGCACGAGCCTGATCGTGAAGGCCGCGAGCGGGGTGAAGCATGTAGGCGAGCTGAACGGCGCCTCCATTTGCGTGCGCCCCGGCACCAGCACCGAGCTGGACCTGGCGGACTGGGCGCGCACCAACCGGATCAGCTTCACGCCCGTGCAGATCGGCGGGGTGAACGAAGTCCAGCAGGCATTCCTGTCCGGCCGCTGCGACGCGTTCACGACCGACAGCTCGCAACTGGCCGGCTTCCGCTATGCGCAGGGCGCGAAGGCGGAGGAGCTGACGATCCTGCCCGAGCCTATCGGCACCGGCCCATCCGGCAGCATGGTGCGCAAGGGCGACGACAAGTGGTTCGACATCGTGCGCTGGGTCCATTACGCGCAAGTCGCGGCCGAGAACCTGGGCGTCGGCCAAGGCAACGTGGACGGGTTCGCGGCCACGGCCAACCCGGACATCAAGCGGCTGCTGGGCCAGGACGGCGACCTGGGGAAGACGCTCGGGCTGGACAACCGCTGGGCATACAACGCCGTGAAGCAGGTCGGGAACTACGGCGACATGTGGGACCGCTCGATCACGCCGATTGGCCTCGCGCGCGGCCCCAACGCGCTTTGGACCAAGGGCGGCCTGCAATTCGCCCCGCCGCTACGGTAAGATAAGCGCGGGGGACCCATGCAGCCGGACCAGCCAGAGCGCCAAGGCGAGGGCCGGGCCGAACGGCACGCGCGTCGCCATGGTCACGCCGGGCCGGACCAGCGCCAGGCCGATGCCGAGCGCCGCCCCGACCAACATCACGGCGGGCAACCCGTCCAGTCCGACCCACGCTCCCGCGGCGGCCAGCAGCTTCGCGTCGCCGGCGCCCAGCCCGTCACGGCCGCGCAGCCGGCGGTAGGCCAGGGCGACGCCGCGGAACAGCAGGTAGCCCGTCGCGGCGGCGAGGGCGTGCCCGGACGCAAGCGCCGCGTCTTCGGACCAGGCCACGCCCAGCCCGGCCAGCAGGAGCGGGAGCGTCAAGGCGTCCGGCAGCCGCATCCGCTCCCAATCGATCCAGCCTAGCGCGAGCAGGGTCCAGCCCAAGGCGCAGTTCACCCAAACCTGCGCCGGGTCGGCAAGGCTGGCCCAGACCGCGACCAGGAGCGCCGCCGCCTCGATGGCCGGGTGGAACCAGCCGATGCGGGCCATGCACGACCGGCACCGGCCGCGGAGCACGGCGAAGCTCAGCAACGGCACGAGATCCCAGGGCGCCAGCGCGCGGCCGCACGCGTCGCAGGCGGAGCGTGCGACCAGCACGGGACGCTGATCCGGCAGCCGGCGGACCAGCACGCCAACGAGGCTGCCAATGAAGGGCGCTGCGAGCAGCGGCAGCCAATCCATGCGGCCCGGCCACTCCCTGTTTTGCCTGTTTTCATGTATAAGGAGTGGCAAGGGGCAGGGCCAGATCAGCATGGACGGACAGGACGCGGCGCGCGCGCTGGCGCTAGGCGCGGAGCCGGTGGAGGCCCTGGCGGCGCTGCTGGTCGAACGCGGGCACTGCGACGCCCGCACCATGGACCGCGGACGCCGGGTCGCATCCGACTCCGGGCAGCGGCTGGACAAGGTGCTGCTGCAGTTGGGGCTGGTCACGGAGCGCGGCCTGGCTGAGGGCTATGCGGCGCTGCTGGGCCTTCCCATCGCCGGGCCGGACCGCTACCCGGCGATGGAGCCGCTGTTCGGCGACCGGCTGACGGCCAAGTTCCTGCGCAGCGCGCGGGCGCTGCCGGTGGCGGAGGACGACGGATGCCTGCTGGTCGCAGTCGCGGACCCGCTGGACAGCTTCACGCCCGCCGCCATCGCTGCCGCCACAGGACGGACCGTGTCCCTGCTGGTCGGCGTTCCCATCGAGCTGGATGCGGCGCTCGACCGCCTATACGCCGACCCGAACCGGGAGGCTGCGGCCGAGGCGGCCGAGGGCGGCCACGAACCGATGGAGGAGGACGCCGAACGGCTGAAGGACCTGGCGAGCGAGGCGCCGGTCATCCGCCTGGTGAACGGCATCATCGCCCGCGCGGTCGAGACCCAGGCCTCGGACATCCACGTCGAGCCATTCGAGGACCGCCTGCGGGTGCGTTACCGTTACGACGGCGTGCTGCACGAGGCGGACAGCCCGCCGCAGCGCCTGACGGCCGCGATCACGTCGCGGATCAAGATCATGGCCCGGCTGGACATCGCCGAACGCCGGCTGCCGCAGGACGGGCGCATCAAGCTGGCGGTGCGCGGGACCGAGATCGATTTCCGCGTCTCCACCATCCCGTCGCTGCATGGGGAAACCGTCGTGCTGCGCGTGCTGGACCGCAGCACGGTCGCGTTCGACTATGCCCGGCTTGGGTTGCCCGCTCCGGTGATCGCCAAGGTGAACGCGGCGCTGGAGCTGCCGAACGGCATCGTACTGGTGACCGGGCCGACCGGCAGCGGCAAGACCACGACGCTGTATACCGGCCTGCTGTCGCTGAATTCCGTCGCGCGCAAGGTGGTGACGGTCGAGGACCCGATTGAGTACCAGTTGGCCGGGGTCAACCAGATCCAGGTGAAGCCCGCCATCGGCCTGAACTTCGCGACGCTGCTGCGCTCCATCCTGCGGCAGGACCCGGACGTCATCATGGTGGGCGAAATCCGCGACATCGAGACGGCGCAGATCGCGGTGCAGGCGGCGCTGACCGGGCACCTGGTGCTGTCCACGGTGCACACCAATTCGGCCGCCGCCACCATCTCGCGGCTGCGCGACATGGGGCTGGAGGACTACCTGCTGACCGCCGTGCTGCGCGGCGTGCTGGCGCAGCGGCTGGTGCGGCGGCTGTGCCCGCATTGCGCGCGGGAAGAAAGCGCTGCGCCGGAGCTGGTGCGGCGGTTCAGCCTGGACCGGCGCACCAATGGGCCGGTCCGGCTGTGGCACGCCGTCGGCTGCGCGCAGTGCCGCAACACCGGCTACCGCGGGCGGCAGGCGATCGCCGAGTTCCTGCAGCCGACGCCCGAGATCGAGCGGCTGATCTTCAGCCGGGCGGAGCACACGGAGATCGAGCGCGCGGCGGTGGCGGCGGGGATGGTGACGATGTTCGACGCTGGGCTGGACGCGGCGCTGGCCGGGACCACGACCATCGAGGAAGTGGTCCGGTCCATTCGCGCCGAGGCGTGATGCCGCAGTTCCGCTACACCGCCATCGACGGGTCCGGCCAAACGCAGCGCGGGCTGATGGAGGCGGCGGACGAGGCGGAGGTCATCGCCCGCCTGCAACGCCAAGGCAGCATCCCGATGCGCGCGGACCCTGCCAGCGGCGGCCGGTTGGCGGACTTGCTGCACCGCGAGGTCGGCCGGCGCGGCATGGGGCGGCAGGACGTGGCCAACCTGACGCGGGAGCTGTCGATCATGCTGGGCGCCGGCCAGGACCTGGACCGCAGCCTGCGGTTCCTGGTCGAGACCGCGCCGAACGCCCGGGTGCGCGCAACCGTCGAGGCGGTGCGCAAGACGGTGCGGGACGGCGGCTCGCTCGCGGCGGCGCTGTCCGAGCATCCGGGCGACTTCCCCCGGCTTTATATCGGCTTGGTGCGGGCGGGCGAGGCGGGCGGGACGCTGGCGCCCACGCTGGAGCGGCTGGCAGCGCTGCTGGAGCGGGAACGGAGCCTCGCGTCCACCGTGAAGTCGGCGATGATCTACCCTGGCCTGCTGGTGCTGGTGGCCATCGGGTCCATCACCCTGCTGCTGACCCAGGTGCTGCCGCAGTTCGTGCCGTTGTTCGAGCAGAACGGCGCAGCCCTGCCGCGGCCGACGCAACTGCTGATCGCGGCGGGGGACGCCGTGTCGGCCTATGGGCTGTATGCGTTGCTGGCGCTGACGGCCCTCGTGCTCGTGGTCCGGCAGGCGTTGGGGCGGCCTGGGCCACGGCTGGCGGCGGACCGGCTGCTGCTGCGCCTGCCGGTGGTGGGCGCCCTCACGCGCGAGGTCGTGGCCGCGCGGTTCACGCGCACCCTGGGCACGCTGCTCACCAACGGGGTGCCGCTGATCGGGGCGCTCGGGATCGTGCGGGACGCGGTCGGCAACATGGCGGGCGCGGCGGCCATCGAGGCTGCGACCGTGAGCGCGAAGTCGGGCGCCGGGCTGTCCCGGCCGCTGGACGCCAGCGGGGTGTTCCCGGCGCGGACCATCTATTTGCTGCGGCTTGGCGAGGAAACGGCGCAGTTGGGCGCCATGGCGCTGCGCGCGGCGGAAATCCACGAGGAAAAGACCCGGCTTGGCGTGCAACGCCTCGTGGCGCTGCTGGTGCCGGCTATTACCGTCGTCATGGGCGCGGCCATCGCCGGGATCGTCTCGTCCCTGCTGCTGGCGATGCTGGGGCTGAACGATCTTGCCGGATGACCGCGGACCGGACCGCCGGGACGCCGGGTTCACGCTGATCGAGGTCATGGTGGTGCTGGCGGTGCTGGCGCTGGCGGGCGGCCTGGTGCTGTCGCGCGGGCCGCAGCGGAGCGCCGCGCTGGACATGCAGGCGGCGTCCGCGACGGTCATGCAGGCGATGCGGGGCGCGCGCACCCGGGCCATCGCGTCGAACCGCCGGGTCATGGTGCTGTTCGACGCCGGCGCGGCGACCGTCCAAGCCGGCGGCGGCACGGTGCGAGCCCTGCCGCCCGGCATCCGCATCGCCGTGACATCGACGGCCGACCTGGGCGGCGGGCCACGGGCCGGGATCGAGTTCCTGCCGGACGGCAGCTCGTCCGGCGGCCGCGTGGAGCTGGTGGACGGCGCGCGCCGCCGGATGGTGGGCGTGGACTGGATCACCGGCCGGGTCAGCGTCGCCGATGCACCGTGACGCGGGGCACCATGACGCGGGGCACCGTGACGCAGGCTTCACCCTGCTGGAGGCGCTGATCGCGTTCGTGATCGCGGCCATGGCGCTCGGGGCGCTGACGCAGGGGGCGGCGGGGGGCCTGCTGTCCGCGCGGGTGTCGGCCCACACGCAGGAGGCCCTGTCCCGCGCACGGTCCCGCATGGCGGCGCTCAATGGGCGGCTGGCGCCGGGGGAGCAGGGCGGCGATGACGGGGGCGGTTACCGCTGGCGCGTGGCCGTCGCCCCTGTCGCCACGTCCGGGCCGCCGCAGCCGAACGATCCGCCGCAGGCAGGGCGCGCCGTGCTGTACGCCGTGACGGTCGTGGTGTCCTGGCGCATGGACGGCGCGGAGCGGGCTGTGTCCCTGTCATCGCAGCGGCTCGGGGCCGCCGCGCCGGAGCCACCATGAGGCGCGACGCAGGCTTCACGCTGCTCGAGCTGCTGGTAGCGCTGGTGGTGCTGGGCTTCATCCTGGCCGGGCTGGGCCAGGGCGTGCGCTATGGGCTGCGTGCGACGGCCGCGCAGGACCGGTTGATCGCGGAGCGCGGCGAGATCGACGCCGTGGATCGGGCGCTGCGGCGGCTCATCGAGCAGATGGAACCGGGCACGTCGCGGGAGGGGCCAAGCCTGCGTGGCACAGCCGGACGCATGGCGTTCGTGTCCCGCCTGCCCGCCGCGGCCGGGGGTGGCCGCCGGGCGGACCTGCTGCTGCAGGTGAACGCCGGCCGTCTCGTGCTGCTGCACCGGCCGCGGCTGCACGCCGTCCGCTTCGGCCCGCCGCCGCCGATGACGGAAACGGAGCTGTTGCGCGGGGTGCTGCGGATCGAGGCCGCATACTGGCCGCGCGGCCCTGCGCCGGACTGGGTGGACGTTTGGGACCTGGCGACCCTGCCGGCCCTGGTGCGCATCCGAGTGGTGTTCCCGGCCGGGGACCGCAGGCGCTGGCCGGACATCGTGGCCGCGCCGGTCCGTGAGGCCGCCGCGGGATAGCGCATCCAGGTTGGAGCCTCGTCGGTATTCACTCGGAACGGCGCGTCGGGTAGTGTTCGATGGCCTCGAAAGGATCGCGCCCAGCGCCCGATGCTAACTGAGTTCCTGATGTGGTGGGTGGAGCAACTGCGCTCGCTGGCGCCGGCGGCGTTGCGTCCGGGCCGCACGGACCATGCGGACCGGGCGCTGGCTGCCGTGTTGCAGGCGGTGCCGGCGAACGGCCCGGCTGCCGTCGAGCTGCTGGCGCGCCGCCGGGGCGGAACCACGCCTTTGGGCCGGTTCACGCTCGACCCGGCCGGCATTGCGGCGCTCCGTGCCGTCGCCAGCGGCCTGGGCCAGCGGCCGTTCCGGGCGGCCGGCCGCAAGCTCGTTCAGGGCGCCCGTTCCGCGCCGACGGTCCTCGTGCTGCCGCGGGCCATGCTGCTGGAACAACAGGTCGTGCTGCCGCTGGCCGCCGAACGCGAGCTGGACCGCGTGCTGCATTACGAGATGGACCGGCTGACGCCGTTCCCTGCCGCCGAGCTGTTCTGGTCGGCCGTCGTTGAGCGGCGGGACCGGGCGCGGGGCCGGCTGCACCTTCGGCTGGGGCTGGTGCCCCGGGTGCAGTTGGAGCCGGTGCTGGGCGCGCTGGCGCAGGCGGGCATCCGGCCAACGCTGCTGGAGGCCGGGCCGGACTGGCGGATGCTGCTGGAACGGCCGGCCACCGGGGCGTGGCGGCACGGCCCGGCCCTGGCGGGCGCCGCCTGCGCGCTGATGGCGGTGGGGGCGGCCGGCGCGCCGTTCCTGACGCAGTGGGTCATGTCCCGGCGCGTCGAGCAGCAGATCGCGGCGCTGCGTCCGGCGGTGGGACAGGTCGAGGCGCTGCGCCGGACCATCGCCGCCAACGCGGCGGGAACGGACGTGATCGCGACGCAGCGGAACAAGGTGGGCGACGCGCTGGGCACGCTCGCGCTGCTAACCGACCTGTTGCCGGACGACACTTACCTCAATGACCTGGCAATCCGGTCGCGCGTGGTGACCATGAGCGGGCAATCCGCGGCGGCGGCCCGGCTGATCGCCACCCTCGCCGCCGACCCCGGCATCCGCAGCCCGTCCTTCGCCGCGCCAGTGACCCGGAACCAGGACGGGCGAGAGGGCTTCTCGATCAAGGCGGAGGTCGTTCCCTAGATGGGCGCGCTTCCTGGAGGACGGTCCGGCCAGATGCTGGCGGCGGCGTTGCTGCTGTTGCTGTTGGGGATGGTTTGGCTGGTGATCGCAAGCCCGCTGCTCGCCTGGCATACGGACCGGGCGGACGCGCTGGCAGGGCGCGTGGCGCTGGCGCGCCGCATGGCGCAGGTGGCGCAAACGCTGCCGGACCTGCAACGCCAGGCCGCAACCGTGGCCGCCGCCGGCCCGACGCGCAGCGCCGTCATCGAAGGCGGCAGCGACGCGGTGGCCGGCGCGGCGCAGCAGCAAGCGTTGCAGGAGATGGCGGCCCGGGCTGGCGCCACGCTGTCGAGCACGGAGTCGCTGCCGGCGGAACAGGCTGGCGCCTACCGCCGCATCAGCCTGCGCGTGGCGGTGAGCGCCCCGTGGCCGGTGCTGGTGGAGCTGCTGCGCCAGATTGCGCTGGCAAGCCCGCAGATGCTGGTCGACGACCTGCAGGTGCAGGGAAGCCGGGCCATCGGCATCGTGGGCGAGCCGCCGCTGGAGGCGTCCTGGGTCGTCATGGGGTTCCGCGACGGGTCGGTCCCACGGTGATCCGGCCGGCGACTCTGTTGCTTTCTGGCATCGCTTTCCTGTTCGCGGCCATGACCGGCCTTGAACTGGCCAGCGTAACCAGGGATGACGAAGCCGTGATCCCATCCCAGAGCCAGGCGCCGCAGCAGGCCAGCCAACCGGCTGTTCCACCCATGCCGCCGCTGGACCAGCAGCAATGGGCGGCAACGGCCATGGCCCGGCCGTTGTTCGCCCGGAACCGCCGCCCGGTCACGGTTGCGGCCGGCGTCACGGCGGCGCCCGTGCTGCCCCGGCTGTCGGGCGTGCTGATCGACGGCGGAAACCGCCGCGCGATCTTTGCCGGGCTGGACGGCGGGCGGCCCGCGGCAGTGACCGAGGGCGGCGAGGTCGCAGGGTTCCGGGTGCAGCGGATCGAGGCCGGGCAGGTGACGCTGCTGGGGCCGGATGGGCCGCGCGTGCTGCGCCCGAGCTTCGGCCGGCAACCGGCGGGGGCCGCGCCCCCACGGCCCGCCATGATCGGGCTGCCGGGCCTCGATAGCCTGCGCAACCTGACCGGCCTGCCAGACCCTGCGCCCGGGCCTGCGCGATGAGGCGTGGCCGATGAGGTGTGTCCTGGGGCTGGCGACGCTGCTGTGCGTCGCGGGGTGCGAGACGCCGGGCGTCCCCGTCCTACAAGCCTTGCCGCCGGTTCGCGGCACGGTCAGCGCGGCGCCGCCGCGGGTGAACGGACCCGTGGGCTCGACGGACGCGCTGCCGCCCGCGCAGATCGTGACCGGCCAGGTCCGGCCGGTGCAGGCGCCGGCTGCCTCGGCCGTTCCCGGGGGCGGGGACGTATCGCTCGATTTCGTGGACACCGACATTCGGGAGATCGCCAACCAGGTGCTCGGCGGCATCCTGCGCGTCAACTACACCATCGACCCGGCCATCCGCGGCACCGCCACGCTGCGCACCGCGAACCCGGTCGCGCGCTCGCAACTGCTGCCGGCGTTGCAGGCGTTATTGGCGCAGAACGGGGCCGCGCTGACGGAGTCATCCGGCCTGTACCGGATCGTGCCCGCGGCGGCCGGGAGTCCGTTGCTCGCAGGGTCCGGCACGTCGGGCGGCGGGATCGTTCCATTGCGGTTCGCGTCGGCCGAGGACCTGGCGAGGGTCCTGCAACCCTTCGTGGGCGCAGGCGGCAGGGTGCTGGCCGATCCCGGGCGCAACGTCCTGCTCATCAGCGGCGACCCGCAAACCCGCGAATCCCTGGTGTCGCTCGTGCAGGCATTCGACATCGACGTGTTGGCCGGGCAGTCCTATGCGCTGTTCCCCGTGACCGCGGGCGGCGCCAAGGACTTCGCCAATGAGCTGAGCGCCGCGTTCCGCAGCGGCACGGGCGGCGCGCTCGCGGGCGTTGTCCGGGTAGTGCCGATGGAGCGGATCAACTCCGTGCTGCTGGTATCAAGCCAGGCGCGCTACATCGACGACGCGCGCCGGGTGTATGCGTTGATCGAGCGCGGGCGGCGGCAGACGCTGCGGGGCTGGAACGTGTACTACCTGCAGAACAGCCGCAGCAACGACATCGCCTTCGTGCTGCAGCAGGCGTTCACGCCGGGCCGGGTGACGGCGGTGCCGACTGCGCGCGCCGTGGGGTCCACCGCGCCGGGCCGCGGCAGCCGGCGGAGCGGCTTCAACGCCGGCGACGAGGGCGGCCTGGGTAGCTCGCGGTCCGGCGGGATCGGCGGCACGCGCGGCGGGGGCGGGTTGGGAAGCGGCGGCGGGTTGGGCAGCGGGGGCGGCCTCGGCTCCGGCGGCCTGGGCGGGCTCGGCCAGCAGACCGGCGCGGGCACGCAGCCGGACCCGGCCAGCAACCCGGCCAACCCGTTGCTGGGCGGGCTGGACCCGGCTTCGCCCAGCGGCGGGGGTGGGCTAGGCGGCCAGGAGGCCGACCCGAACACCATCCGCATCATCCCCAACATCCAGAACAACGCCATCCTGATCTATGCCACGCAGCAGGAACGGGACACGATCGAGGCGATGCTGCGCAAAATCGACATCCTGCCGCTGCAGGTGCGGATCGACGCCACCATCGCCGAGGTCACGCTGAACGACACGCTGCAGTACGGTACGCAGTTCTTTTTCAAGGCCGGCCTGAACGGGGCGCTCAACTTCAGTCCCGTGGGGGCGGCAGCCGGCGCGTTCGCGTCGGGCTTCCCGGGCTTCGTGCTGAGCGGCCCCGACAACGGCAACGCCGCGCTGAACGCGCTGCAGTCCGTGACAGACGTGAAGGTGCTGTCCTCGCCGCAAATCCTGGTGCTGGACAACGAGGCGGCGCGGCTGCAGGTCGGCAACCTGGTGCCCTTCCTCACGTCGTCCTCGCAAAGCGCCATCACCACGAACGCGCCGGTCATCAACTCCATCGACTACCGGGAGACCGGGGTCATCATGGAGGTGACGCCGCGGGTGAACAGCGGCGGCCTGGTGACGCTCGACATCTCGCAGGAGGTGAGCGACGTGGTGGACAGCCCCAACCCATCCGGCATCAACTCGCCGACCTTCAACCAACGCAACGTCAGCTCCCGCGTCGTGGTGCAGGACGGGCAGACGGTCGGGCTGGCCGGGCTGATCCGCGACACCACAAGCCGGTCCAATGCGGGCATCCCGTTCCTGAAGGACATCCCGCTGCTGGGGCTGCTGGCCGGGCGGCAGGACAACCGGCGCGCGCGGACGGAGCTGCTGGTGCTTATCACCCCGCACGTCGTGCACGACCAGCGGGACGCGCGCGCGTTGACCGAGGACCTGCGCGACCAGCTCATCAACGCCGCCCGGGTGCCGGACGAGATGCAGCGCCTGCCGGCTGGCGGCTCGTCCGACCCGCAGCGGCCGTTGCGCCGCGGCTTGCGCCTGGAACGGTGACGGCCCAGGGCACGGCAGAGAGTGACTGCGGCTTCGCGCTGCTGATCGTCCTATGGGCCGTGGCGCTGCTGACGCTGATCGTGGCCGGCCTGGCGGCGGCGGGGCGGACCGAGGCGCAACTGGCCTCCAACCTGCGCGCGGCGGCGGCGGCGGAGGCGGCGGCGGACGGGGCGACATACGAGGCCGTGTTCCACCTGCTGGACCCCACGCGCGCCTGGGCGGCAGACGGCATGAGGCGCACGCTCCGCCTGTCAGGCGCCGCCGCTACGGTCTGGATCGATGACGAGGCTGGCAAGGTAAACCCGAACACCGCATCTCCGGAGCTGCTGCGTGCGCTGTTGCTGCGGCTGGACGTGGACACGCGCACCGCGGAGCAAGTAGCGGCGGCCATCGTGGACTGGCGCTTCCCAGGCGACCAGCCGCGCAACAATGGCGCAAAGGCGCCGCAGTACCGCGCCGCGGGCCGCGACTACGGTCCGCCGGGCGCGCCGTTCCTGAGCCTCGATGAGCTGGGCGCCGTGCTGGGCATGACGCCCGCGCTGCTGGACCGCCTGCTGCCGTATGTCTCGATCCTGACCGACGACGCGCCGGACCCGGCCCGTGCGGCGTCTCCGGTGCGGCAGGCGCTTATCGACGTGTTCGGCCCGGCGCCTGCCACCGGACGCCGGCCTGCGCCGCGCACCGTGACCGTGACGGCGCAGGTGGCCGGGGACGCCGGCGGCCGGTTCACGCGGCGCGCGGCGGTGCGGCTCGGCGCGACCGCGACGGAACCGCTGTTCCGCGTGCTGACCTGGGAGGCGCTGGAGGGATGAGGGTCACGGGTTGCAGATCAGGTCGGGGCCGCTGTCGCCCGCCTGGTTGTTGGGACCGCGGGAGCACAGGTCGAACTCCCGTCCGGCACGGCTGGAGGGGCTGCGGTAGAGGTAGGGGCGGTTCCAGGGGTCAAGCGGCTGGCCGTCGCCCTTGAGGTAGGGTCCGTTCCACGCGCCGATCCCGGGCGGCCTGGCGTTCAAGGCCAGCAAGCCCTGTTCCGTGGTGGGGTAGGTCCCGGTGTCGAGCTTGTACAGGTCCAGCACGGAGGCCAGGCGCTCGATGGACTGCTTGGCGACGGAGGTGCGCGCCCCGCCGAGCTGCCGCAGGGCGGCGGGGGCGACGAGGCCGATCAGCAGCCCGAGGATTGCGATCACCACCAGGATTTCCAACAGGGTGAAACCCTCGTCTCCCCGCAACGGCCGTTTCGTTCGATGCTTGCTCATGTCGCGCTTTCTGCCAGGCTCTGTCCCCAGTATCCAACGCGCCGGGATCACGCTCAATGGCTGTGCCTTATCTCGCCTGCATGACGCTCGTTGCACAACTGTACAGCCTGCCGCCCCGGGTGCTGCCGTCGATCCAGGCCGTCGAGGGCGGGCGGCCCGGCACCGTGTCGCGCAACACGAATGGGTCCGAGGATTTGGGCGTCATGCAGGTCAACACGCTCTGGCTGCCGTTCCTGTCGCGCTACACGAAGCTGCCGCAGGCCGAGGTGCGGGAGCGGCTGCTGGGCCGGGCGTGCTTCAACATCGCTGCCGCCGGGTTGATCCTGCGCACTTACCTGGACGAGACGGGTGGGGACCTGATGCGCGCGGTCGGCAACTACCACTCGCACACGCCTTTGCTGAACCAGGCGTACCAGGCCAGGGTGGTCCGGTCGGCGGCCCGGATGTTCGGGCAGAACCGTCCAGTCACCCAGTAAACGGGGAACGGCCAGCACCGCCGGCCGCTCCCGTTCCAGAACCGGGCGCCTACCTGATGGTGCCGTTGAACTGGTTCGGTGTGAAGCCGAACCGTCCGGCCGCGCCGCCGTTGTAGACGATGTTCAGCACCTCGGTCGTGGTCCGGCGGAAAGCCAGCGCGTTGCCGTCAGTAGCAACGGCGTTGTAGTTGCTGCCCTGGATCAAGATGCCCTGCTCCTTGCCGCCGCCCGCTTGCGCCCGCACGTTCGAGATCGCGTTCGCCGCGACGCCGCCGCCGATGTTGGCGAGCAGGGTCCGGATGCTGCCCGCATGGTACGCCTCGACCGCGAGGATGCCCGCCGCCGCTTCGAGGAAGTCCTTGTTCTGGATCAGCCGCGCCGCGCCGGCGTATGCGGTCACGCCGACATCCTCGAACACGAATGCGCCCAGCAGGAACTTCACGTCGTCCTCGAACGGGTTGAACGCCTGCCCGGGCGCAAACAGGCCGGCCGCGACGCCGAGCGCCGAGAACGTGTTGGTGAAATCGATCGCCGGGCGGGCCACCGCGGCAGCGCCGAGCGCGCTGCGCAGGAACCGCACATGGGTCAGCTCGTCCGCCGCGAGGCGCTGGGCATAGGACTGGATCGCCTTGTTCACGAACTGCACCTGGCTGCCGCCCGTGACGCCGCCCTGGGTGCCGGTGCCGGTGATCTCGTTGTCGGCCAGCCCGGTGCCGAAAAACGCGCGCAGGTAGTACTCAGCCTCGATGTACTCGAGGTTCAGCGCGAAGTTCAGCACGTCCACGTCGGTCACGGCTTGCGCCTGTGCCGGCGTGCTGGTGGCGGTGACGCCGCCAACCGCGAGCGCTCCCACGGCCATGGCGCCCGCGGCGCCGGCGGTCACGCGGCCCAGCATCGAGCGGCGGTTCACGCGGGATTGGATCAGGGCTTCGGTCGTGGCTTCAATCGAGTGCATCGTGTAGCCTCCCATAGAGCATCGGTCAGAGCGCCTGGGCCTGACTGGGCTACGGCGCTCGGGTTCGGCGACCCCAGGGCCGCTTCAATAGAACGGCCGGATAGCTTCGTTGGATGCGTTCGGTTGAAGGTTTCTAACGTTTTAGTTGATAACTTAACAAATGGCCCGCCCGCCTCCGCTTGCGGCCTTGCCCAGGCCGCGGCCGGGTGTTAACGGCGCCCATGCTCGCAAAGCTCCGCGCCCTGCTGGCCCGCCCGGCCCGGCCCGCTTGGCAGGCTCCGTACGATCCGGCCGCGACCGAGGCGGACATCCTGGCGTGCTTCCGCCTCCTGTTGGGCCGGCATCCCAATCCCGAGGAGTGGGCCGGCCACGCCAGCCGCGCCGGCCGGGACCTGCCGCCCATCGTGTCCGGCTACCTCAACAGCCTTGAGTTCACGCGGCGCGGCTTGATGGCCCCGGACCCCTCTGGCGCCCCGGTGCTGGCGCAGGCGGACGGGTTCCAAATCTATGCCATGCCGTCGGACGCGGCCGTGGGGCGCCATGTGGCAGTGGGCGAGTACGAGGCGGACGTGACCGCCGTGTTCCGCCGCGTGCTGCGGCCCGGCATGGGGGTGCTGGACATCGGCGCCAACATCGGTTGGTTCACGATGCTGTCCGCGAGCCTGGTGGGGCCGGGCGGCTTCGTGCTGGCGATGGAGCCGAACCCTGCGAATGCCCGCCTGCTGGAAGCGAGCCGCCGCCTGAATGGGTTCGCGCACGTCATGGTGTCGCAAACCGCGGCCGGGCAGGCGACCGGGTTGCTGGCGCTCTATGCGCAGGACAGCAACGGCATGACCGCCGCGCCGCCGGACACGCTCGACGGGTTGCTGGCCGCGCGGACCGTGCCGTGCGTGCCGGCCGACGCGCTCGTGCCAACCGAGCGGCCGATCGGCCTGGTCAAGGTCGATGTCGAGGGCGCCGAGTACCTCGCCCTCAAAGGCGCGGAAGCGACCCTGGCGCGGAATCGTCCGGTCGTCATCAGCGAGTTCAGCCCAAGCCTCATGCCCGGCATCTCCGGCGTCGACGGCACAGAGTACCTCCGATGGCTGGCCGGCCTGGGCTACGCGCTCGCCGTGGTCCTGCCGGACGGGTCGTGCGAGGCGATGGGAACCGGGGCCGCGGTCATGGCCGCGTGGGAGCGGCGCGGGACGGACCACATCGACATCGTGGCGACACCCACCTAAAAGCTGCCGTCCACCGCGGAAACAAACAGCCCGTTGCGGCCGGCCCGCACAAAGTACTCGAAGACGCGCGTCTGGTATTGCGGCGTGAAACCGTAATGGTTGGTGTCGAAGTACTGCGTCGTGAGCCGTACGGCGCACCGCACTATCCGCCCGTCCGCCGTCGGAACCTGGCCTGCCCCTGTAAGGTCGACCGCTGCGGAGAGGCCGGATTGCGCCAGGCCGTCCGCGACCTTGGCCAGGACCTCGGGCCGCCCACAGACCGGCCCGGCCTCCTTGGCGGAGCCGGGGAACGCGCCTGACGCCAGCGCCACCATCAAGCAGGCCAAACGAACGGTCATAGGCTTCCTTGTATCACTTCGCCGACGCCTATTGCATGGATGATCCTGGTGCTGGCGGCGATCAACCAGCCGTTCACGATTTGGATGCTGCGCTCGTTCTTTGCCAGCGTCCCGGCGGAGCTGGACGGGGCTGCGCGGGTTGACGGCTGGCGCCGTGAAGGGCTGAGGTGGCGCAACGAGGGCGCCCGCGACGGATGCAAGACATGACAGGAGACACCATGCCCGATGCCATCCCCCCTTCCGAGCGGGACATGACCACCGTGCCGCAGGGCCCCTCCCAGAAGGGCGACGACGCGGTGCTGCGGGTCGAGCGGCGGGATTACACGGCCCTTGCCCCAACGGACCGTCCGCGGGCACAGGGGATGCGGGGCTTCGACCCGATCTACACCGACATCGTGGACTACATCGTGCGCTGCACGCACCGTATCTGGGATGAGCGCGACATCGGGCTGATCTACACGCACTACACCCACAACGCGGCGGTGTACTACCCCTTGGGCGTGGTCCATGACCGCGAAGCCATCGTGCGCGACACGATCCAGCGGCTGGCGGTGTTCCCCGAGCGGCGCGGCATGGCGACGCAGGTGATCTGGCGCGGGGACGACCGGGCGGGCTTCTACACCTCGCACCTGGTGACGGGCACGGGCCGCCACACCCAGCCTGGCCCGTACGGGCCGCCCACGGGCCGGACGTTCACGTCCCGCACGGTCGCCGACTGCATGATTTTCGAGAACCGCATCTACCGTGAGTGGATCGTGGCCGACACGATGGCCATCGTGCGCCAGCTTGGGCTGGACCCGCACGCCCTGGCGGAAGCGCGGGCGCGGGAAATGCTGGCAGCCGGGCACGTGGTGGTGGATGTGGGCGAGAACCGGCGGATGCTCGGCCAAACGCCGCCGGAGTCCGAACCCGACCTGTCCATTGCTCACGCCGACACGGAAGCGTGGTGCCTGCGCTGGCTGCACGAGGTTTGGAACAAGCGGATGCTCGGCACGATCAAGGACGTGTACGCGCCGAACGTGCAGTGGCACGGCCCGCTGATGAAGGAGCTGTACGGCCGGGCGGCGGTGCTGCACCAAACGCTGGCGCTGCTCGCCACGATCCCGGATTGCAGCTTCGTGCCGCAGCACATCTGCTCCAATCCCAGCGAGGAGGGCGGGGAGAAAGTGGCGATCCGCTGGATGATGGAGGGGCATCACCTGGGCTACGGGCCGCTGCTGGGCGCGCCCACGGGACACCGGCTGTCGCTGATGGGCATCACCCACCTGCACGTGGTGGATGGCAAGGTGGTGGACGATTGGACGGTGTACGACGAGATGACGCTGCTGGTGCAGGTCAAGCT